>JANQOH010000379.1 GCA_028289725.1 Alphaproteobacteria bacterium | reverse complement strand
ACGCGCCAGCACCGCGCTCATCGCGGATTGGCTCAAATGAACCCGCTCGGCGGCGCGGCTAACGCTGCGTTCGGCCAGCAACGCCTCCAGACACACGATTTGGTTCAGGTCGAAACGATTGAGCCGCATCCTTGCGTATCCATAAAATCGATATTTATGGTATTGTAATATCAATTTTACAAATGATAAGGCGTTCGGGATATTGGTCGCGAATTTGAGAGTGTGACTGCGCCGCAGGAGGGTGAAATGACCTTGGCGAACGCCGAATTCGCGACCCCGACCACCGAATCCCTCGCCGATGCCTATGCGCGCGACGGCTATTTCTGTCCGATCGACGTGCTGAGCCACGATGAGGCGCAGGCCATTCGGGCGGATTTGGAAACCGCCGAGGCGGAGCTTGCCGACGAGCCGGAGAAGCTCGCCCTGCTCATGTCCTATCCCGATCGGTTGCTGCCGTCATTTGATCGCCTGATCCGGCACCCGACGCTGATCGACGCGGCCTCGCAGGTCTTGGGGCCGGATCTGATGGTGTGGAGCGCCGGGCTGTTCATCAAGGAACCGAATACCCAGAAGATCGTGTCCTGGCATCAGGACCTGACCTATTGGGGCCTCGATACCTCGCAGGAGGTTACCTTATGGACAGCGCTGTCGCCCGCGACGGTGCAAAGCGGCTGTATGAAATTCGTGCCGGGCAGCCACAAAGAACAGCAAGTGGCGCATGTCGATACCTTCGCCGACGACAATTTACTGTCGCGCGGCCAGGAACTCGCGGTCGAGGTCGATGAGGCGGACAGCGTGTACGCCGAGCTGCAAACCGGGCAGACCTCCATGCACCACGGCCATTTGTTCCATGCGTCGGGACCCAATACGACCGACGACCGGCGCATCGCGTCCGCGATCCGCTACATCCAGCCGTCGATGAAACAGAAGACCGGCGATAAGGCGCTCGTCGCCATGGTTAGCGGCGAGGACCGTTTCGGAAATTTCAAGATCGCCGAACCGCCGCGTGGCCGGCTCACCGACGAAGATTTTGAACTGTGTCGCCAAGATACGCTGATCAAACGGCGCATCATGTATGCGGGCGTCGACCCCGAAAAGGGGAAGCGCTACTAAGAGGCGACACCGACGACAGCTATCTGCTCGGCAGCCCGCTCTTGGTCAAACCGGTGTTTGTCGCGTCATACGTTACTCGGCGACGTGGGCGAGGGGATGTAACGGCGCGCCTGTGCCGCCCGGCATGAGCCAGTCATATGGCAGGCCATGGTCTTTCAGCATGAGACGGGTCGAAATCCGCGCGCCTTCGTAGATCACCGGCAAGCCGCTGCCCGGATGGGTGCCGCCACCGGCGATGTAAACACCGTCCAACTCCTCGAAGCGGTTCTGCGGCCGCAGGTGCAGGAGCTGGCTGAAGCCATGTGACAAGTTAAATGTCGCGCCCTTGTAGATATTGAAATCGTCGATCCACCCGTCGGGGGTCAGCACCCTTTCCGCCTCGATATGCTGTTCAATGTCCTCGAGGCCGAGCCGTTTCAGTTGATCAAGCGCGACTTGGCGGTACCGCGCCGCCGTTCTCGACCAATCGACGTTCTTGGTTTGGTGCGGCACGGGCAGGAGGACGTACAAGGTGCTTTTGCCCGCGGGCGCCAGCGTGGGATCGGTGACACTGGCATTTTGCAGATAGTAGGAGGGATCGGCCGACAGCACTTTGCGGCGCACGATGTCTTGGATGTTCTGGTCGTAGTCGGCCGAGATGTAGATCGTGTGATGGGGGAGGTCCTCGTACACGCGGTCCAACCCGAGATAGAGCATGAAGGTCGAGCAGCTGAACTTTTTGCGCGCGAGCTTGGCGTCCGACCAGCGGCGGCGCAGGCGGTTGGGCACGAGCTGCTTCATGGCCTGCGCGAAATCCGCATTTACTACCAACGCGTCACAGGCCAAGGTGTCGCGACGCGTGCGGACACCGACTGCCCGGCGGCCTTCGAACAAAATCTCCTCCACCGGTTCATTAAGACGGATATCAACGCCCATGCGGCGCGCCACGCGTGCCATGGTTTCCGACACCGCGCCGCACCCGCCTTCCGGATGCCAAACACCGCTCTCATATTCCAAGAAGGCCAGGATCGAGAATAGGGAGGGGCAGTTGTAGGGCGACATGCCGAGATAGAGCGACTGGAACGAGAAGGCGAGACGGACGCGCGGATCGTCAAAAAATGCGCCGACGTCCGACATCAGCGATTGATGGGGTTTGAGATGCGGCAGCAATTGAAGCGTCGACGGTTTGAGCAAATCCGACCAACCGTGCCACGAGCGCTCCAAGGCAGGCTTCAAATGCGCGAACTTGTTCTTGTTATGTGCAATGAACGCTTCGAAGCGCGTCGCATCCGCCGCATTGAGCGCGGAAATCTGCGCTTTCATTTCGGTTGGGTCCGCGGTGCAGTCGAGCTTCCCGCCGCCGCCGAAGACGATGCGATACATCGGATCAAGCTGGGTCAGGGGCAGCTCCGCCCGCAGGTCGTATCCGCATAGTGCGAATATCTGCTCGAGGATTTCCGGATGCAGAAAAAAGGTTGGGCCGGTGTCGAACCGGAAACCATCCACCATGTGGGTGCTGCAACGGCCGCCGACGCGCCCCATGCGTTCGACAATCGTGACCTCAAGTCCGGCATTCCGGCATAGCATGGCGGCCGCCAGTCCGCCCGGCCCGGCACCGATAATGATTACCCGCTGCAGGGGTTGCGTCATGTTCTTTTCCAATTTCCGATTGACGCGACAGATCCACGCCGCCCCATGGCGCTGGCGCACGCGAACTTGCGAACAGGTTCGGTCGCCAGGGTCGGTCCCGTCTTATTTGTCTGTGTTACGACCGAGCGCACCGATTGGTTCACAATCCGCGCGCCGGACATGGCTGATTTGTGGTGATGTCACGACAGGGACGGGCGGCGGGTGCCGCGCGGCACGAATGGCCGGTCTTTAGCAGGGCTAGAATGGTTTTCGGGATTGCGATGGGCGCGGGACAAATTTTGACTCTGGTCGGTGCGTCGCTCTGCTTTGCGAGCTTCTTGTGGGGCGCGCTGTTCCTGTTCGAACGTCCGCGCCGACAGCCACGCGCGATGAAGATCCTGTCGCTCTGCATTGCTTTGACCATCGCGGCGCAGCTGGTGGCGATTTTGCGGTTCTACGACCACCAACTGCTTCGGCTCGTCGTCGCACTGGCCGGATACGCGGTGAGCTTTGGCGTGTTTTGGTATGCGGTTCGCGCCGTCCGCGGGCACGCATTGGCCTATGCATTCGCGCCAAGCCAATCACGCGAAGTCATTCAGCGCGGACCCTTCGCCTGGGTCCGGCATCCCTTTTATTCCGCGTATGTGATCGCTTGGCTGGCGGGCTGCGTTGCCACTCTTCAGTGGTGGCTCCTGGTTCCCACGGCCATCACGACTTGGTTGTTAGTCCGCGCCGCCAATTCGGAAGAGGCAGCGTTTCTTGCCTCGCCAATGGCGGAGGCTTACCGCGCCTATCAATCCCGGACCGGCCGCTTCTTGCCGCGCCTTGGCGGAACGCGCGCCTAACGACCGCGTCGGGACTTCAAGCCGGTTGTGCGCGGGTCGCGGCGGCGGATTGTGCCCCGACGACGCCTCGGTCCTGGGCCACGAGCGCGCGGCTGACCAACTGACCGCACAGCACGACCATCGGCATGCCGGCGCCTGGATTGACCGAACCGCCGACAAAAAACACGTTCTCGTACTTCTCGCTTTTCTTTGGCGCCTTGAAGCCGAAGTTCTTCCAGCGGTCGGTCACCACGCCATAGATCGATCCCTTGTTCGAGTAGTACATGTCCTGGATATCGTGCGGCGTAAGCATGTGCTCGAACACGATGTGCTGCCGCAGATTGGTCAGCCCCATGCGTTCCAACTTGTCGAGCACGACATCTCTGAAGGCGACATAATCCTCATGCCGCAAAGGGTTCTCGTCGTCGATATACGGAATGTGCGGCAGGATTTTGAGGCCGTCGCAGCCCGCCGGCGCGACGGTCGGATCGGTGCGCGAGGCCGCGACGACATAAACCGTCGGGTCGGTTGGCATTTCCCGTTTCCGAAACACGGTGTGGAAATGCTTGGGCTGATCGCCCGACATGAAGAAATTGTGGTGCGCGAGTTGCGGATATTGGCGGTCCAGTCCGAGGTCCAGGACGAGCCCCGAGCACGACGGCTCGAAGCGCTTGAGCTTGCGCAAAAAACGATCGTCTTCCTTGAGAAGCCGTTCATAGGCCGGGCGCACCTCCATATTGCTGATGACAAAATCAGCCGGGATTTGCGCCCCACCCGTGATTTCGACGGCGGTTGCTCGTCCGTTCACCGTGATGATTTGATCGACTTCCGTGTCGAGCAGAACCGTAACGCCCACCTCGTCAAGCAAACGATCGAGGGCGCGGGCGAGATTGTATAGCCCGCCATCGACGTACCACAGGTCGTGCAGCGAATGGATAGCTGGCAAACAATTCATAAACGCGGGCGCCCGGTAAGCGGACGAGCCGACATATTTGATGAACTGCTCGAGAATGTCGCGCATGTAGCGCGTCTTGATGAAACGCGTGACGCCCTGGTGCATGTTGCGGAAGACGTCGAACCGCGCCAATCCGAGCAAACCGTAATGCGCGCGAAAATCGCTGGTGTTGTCGAGGCCTTGTTCGAAGTAGCCATCATTGACCAGTTCGTACAAGGCTTCCGAGTATTGCCGAAAGCGGTCGAAATCCTCGGGCTTCTCGCCGATTTTCTCGAGTTGCGCCGCCATTTCTTGATCGTCCGGCGTCATATCGACGACCGTCCGATCCTCGAAGATGCAGCGCCAATGCGGCCGGACCGGCCGGATCGTGACATAGTCGGCCATACGCTTGCCCGAACGCTTGAAAAGGCGCTCGATGATGTGCGGCAAGGTCAGGATCGATGGGCCGAGATCGAACGTATACCCCTCGGCCTCAAGTTGATTGAGCTTGCCGCCGACATGGCCGTTCTTCTCGATCACCGTGACGGCGTAGCTTTCTTGCGCGAGCGATATGGCGGCCGAAATTCCGCCCAACCCCGCGCCGACAACGACCACCGATTTCTGACTCATGATGCGCTAAATCTCCGATCAAATTCGTTGCCGTTGAATGAAGAGGCGCCCTGTCGTCGCGGGCGGTCTCACTTCTCGAACACCAGGAGGTGCTGCCAGGGCAGGTCGGTGAAAGTTTCAACCCAAGTAAAACCGTTTGCTTCCAGCTCCCGCCTGGCCTGACGCTCGGTCATTTTGTGCAAAGCGAGAATGGGGACCTGCGGGTCCTCCGCGCGAAACTCGAGCAAGTAAATGCGTCCGCCGGTCCGCAAGCCATGTTTGATGCCGGCCAGCATTTCGGCTGGATGCGAAAACTCGTGGTAGGCGTCCACCATCAGAACCGCGTCGACGCTGTCGGGCGGGAGGTTGGGGTCGGTGATCGTACCAAGGACGGTCGTCACATTGCTGACGCCGTCCGCCGCGGCGCGCTCGTCGATGAGGTCGAGCATCTCTTGCTGGATGTCGACGGCGAGGACCGTGCCATCGGGCACCAACTCGTTCAGGCGAAAGGTGTAATAGCCGCTGCCAGCGCCGATATCGGCGACCACGGCGTCGGGCGCGAGGTCGAGATAGGCGAGCACGAGATCGGGGCGCTCTTCGGTCGCGCGCTCCGGACGCTCCAGCCAGCGCCAACCGCGATGGCCCATGACCTGGGCAATCTCGCGGCCCATATACACCTTGCCGATACCGTCGGGCGCGGCGGACTTGTAGCGATACATATCATCGTCCTGCGCCGGCGCCTGGCACGCGGCGACCGTCATCGCTGTCAAAAGCAAAACGGGGGCGAGCGCTTTCATTCCGGCCTCCACGGTCTGCGCTAGCGGTCGTGACCTCTCGAGTGGATTTCGGCCACGGACACGTAAACTTACGTCCAGTCATCCAAATCGGATTTCCGAATAACGAAGAGCGTGCACAAATTTTGTCTAAGGATGACCTTTAAAGTTCTCCAACGCGGTCGGATCGTGTTGCCGGCTCCGCACCGTCATAGGCGTCAAGCTCAATCACATTGCGGTCGGGATCGCGAATAAACACCGCTTGCATGCCTTTGAAGGCGAACTCGCCGGAGAGTGCGATGCCGCGGTCCGCGAGAAACTGTTTGGTCTCCGCCATCGACCCAACCTTGAAAGAGACGTGGGTCAGTCCGGGATACTTCTCATCCAGATCCATCAGAACGTTCTTGTCGTTTGCGGTGTTGCTTGGGCCGAGCAAGTTCAACACCACGCCGGACGGGTGCTGCATGATAATCGGATGACCTTGGTCAAAACCCGTATCGGAGAGCGTTTCGAAGCCCAATCCCTCATAGAAGGCGGTCGCAATCGTCTTATCGCTCACCCGAATTCCGACGTGATCGACCTTTTCGATACCAAGCATTGTGGTCATGCCTCTCGATTTGACTGTTGATCAATCGCCTGAGAGCCCAACCCTAATCGGCTTGCGGGCACCCGTCTAAGCGTCTGGCTCTTGCCCACCGGCTTCGCGTGCTCCGGCTTTTCATGATACTGTGGCAAGAGGCGCGGGAGCCATGGACGAGAGGTCGGCTCGAACGCATGCCCGGTAACGGCGCAATTCAGCAGATCGGCGCGCGAACGTTCGCGCCGAAGGACTTTCGCGACCCCGTGGCATTCGTGAACGCCGATCACGCGCGGATCCGGACCTGTTGCGACCACCTCGTCCGGATTGCCGACGAACCCATCACCGCGGACGGCATGGCCACAGCCGCCACAATTCTCGACTTTCTGGAGAATGACTTACCGCGCCACGTGGTGGACGAAGAGCAAGACTTGTTCCCGATCCTCGAACAGCGGGCTTTGAAAACCGACCGCATTGGGCCGGTCGTGGCGTTGTTGCGTTCGGACCACCGCGACGATGTGGAGTTTGGCCACGTCCTGCTGGAGCCGCTTCATGCCATCAGCGCCGGACGGCCGCCGGCGGGAGCGGAATGGTTCCGGACCTACGTCCATGCCTTCCGCAAGCTCCAACATCGGCATCACGCACTCGAAGATCAATTCGTCATGCCGCTCGCCGTCGAACGACTGACGCCGGCGGACAAAGCCGAACTCGGCCGCAAAATGGCCGCCCGCCGCGGCGTAACGATTCCGGACTAGGCTCCGTGAGGGCTCAGGCCGCGTCCCATCGGTTCTTCTATAAACGCACTTAGCAATTGGGGCCGTTCGGAAACGCCGGCCTTGTGGCCGGTCGGCCTAACCTCGTGCGACGAGTGTGCCTCATCCGTTGCGCTTGGGCTTTTAACGCGCGCTCTATAACGAAGGTTTATGGGGTGTTTCGTGTGCACGCCTTGACCCTCGGCCCGGTTCCGCCAGACTCGCCGCAATGCGGAGGCGCGCATGGTCGAGTTCGCCGGTGTCGATATGGCGATCGTGGCGGGCTACCTGGTGGTGGTGGTCGCGATCGGTCTGTGGGCCGGCCGCGTTGAGCGCAACGCCGAGGACTATTTTCTCGCCGCCCGCGCACTGCCCTGGTACCTGATCGGGTTCTCGTTTTTCGCCTCCAACATGTCGGGCGCCAGTTTCGTCGGGCTGATGGGCGCATCCTACGAGCACGGGCTCGTGGTTTTCCATTACGAATGGACCGCCGCGCTGGTGCTGATCATCTTCGCCTTGATCATGCTGCCGGTGTTCCTTCGCGCGCAGTTATTCACCGTGCCCGAATATCTCGAAGCGCGCTTCGACCGGCGCTCGCGCTGGGCCTATGCCGGCTTCACCATCCTGACATTGATGCTCATCGACACCGCCGGCGCGCTGTATGCCGGCGGCATCGTGGTGTCCACCGCATTTCCGCAAGTCTCGTTGTGGCAGACCACCGCCGTACTGGCCGTGCTCGCCGGCGTCTACACGTTGATCGGAGGTTTGCGCGCGGTCGTGGTCACCGATGCCTTGCAGGCCGTGCTGATGATTGTCGGGGCAACCGCGATCCTGGTCTTCGGCCTCGCGGCGGTCGGTGGCTGGGACGCCTTGTTCGATCGTGTCGGTCCAGAGCGGAGCACGCTGTTCAAACCGGCCAGCGACGATTTCTTGCCGTGGCCGGGCATTCTCGGCGTGGTGCTGCTCGGTTTCTACTATTGGACCGTCAACCAATATTTCGTGCAGCGGGCGCTCGCCGCGCGCAGCCTCGACCACGGCCGCAAGGGGGCCTTGTTCGGCGGACTGCTGAAACTGCCAAACGTGTTCCTGATGGTCATCCCGGGCATGATCGGGCTCGCGCTTTACCCGGAGCTCGACAGCCCCGATCGGATATTCCCGACGCTCGCGTTCGAGCTGTTGCCGATCGGTTTGCGCGGTCTGATCGTCGCGGCGCTGCTGGCCGCGATCATGTCCAGCCTGGACAGTGCCCTTAACGCCGCCGCGTCGCTCCTGACCATGGATTTTGTGCGACCGTTCAAGCCCGGCATCGACGGCCGCCGCCTGTTGCTGATCGGCCGGCTGTTCACCGGTCTTCTCATCATCATCGCCGCGTTCTACGCGCCGGTGATCGAGCACTTCGGCTCCTTGTTCCAATATTTCCAATCGACGCTCGCCTATCTGGTGCCGCCGATCGTTGCTGTCTATCTCGGTGGCTTGCTGTGGCGCCGGTTCACCGCGGCCGGCGCGTTTGCGGCGATCGTGGTCGGCC
>JANQOH010000083.1 GCA_028289725.1 Alphaproteobacteria bacterium | reverse complement strand
GCTTTGCTCAAGCTACGGATTGCCGAACTTGACGAAAGAAAAGCCGCCGTCGTTTTCAGTGGAACGACATACGATGAATCCCGAAATCGCGTTGGATGTGGAACAAGCGGCCGAACGAGCGGTTGGCTAGCCCGCATATGCCATTGCACGAATTCCAGAGACCTGGGCCAATCCGGTGAGTCGGTCCGCCGCGCTGACATTCGATGTCGATTGGGCGCCCGATTGGTGTGTCGAAGGATGTCTCGGGTTCTGCGAAGATCTCGACATTCCCGCGACCTTCTTCGTGACCCATGAGTCGCCGGTGCTCGCCACATTGCATCAGACGGATCGAATTGAGGTGGGCATCCATCCTAATTTTTTGCCTAACTCGACGCAGGGCGAGTCGCCTGAGCAGGTGGTGGATTTCTGTTTGACGCTTGCACCGGAAGCGCGGGCGATGCGAACGCATGCTCTTGTGCAGTCGACGCCGTTACTGATCAATACCATTGCCCATGCGCCGCAAATTGAAACCGATGTGTCGCTCTATCTCGGCGATCAAGGCGGCTTGAAGCCGATGGATCTATATTTCGGGAACGGCAGTAGCCTCACGCGTCTCCCGTATATTTGGGAGGATGACCTAGAGTCCATGAAGCCGGGATACGATTGGAACCCCGTAGTGCCGGCGGACGGTTTGTGCATTTACGATGTCCATCCGATCCACCTCGCCCTAAACATGTGTGAAATGGGTCAATACCGGGCGCTAACGAAGTCGCTGAATGGCAAACCATTGTACGAGGCGGACCAAGATGATGTGGCTCCCTTTGTCAATCGTTCGGCGCGCGGCGTGATCGATTGCATGCGGGACACTGTGGCGGCGATTGGGCCGGAGATCTTTCGAACCGTTTCCGACATAACGCGACGCCACCACTCGGGAGAGGTGCGTTGAGCGTCGCCGTTATCGGACGAACCCGCTGGTTGCTTGACGCGGCAAAGTTGCTTGTTGAAAGGAACGTGCCAATTGGCTTGGTCGTAACGGCAAAGGAAGAGGAATTCTACCAATGCCGGGCCGAGGAGTTTGAGAGCTTCGCCGACAGAATCGACGCACCATACGCGTTTGCGCCTAAGCTAAACGACAAAGTCGGCGTTCGAATTCTGGAAGAGTCGGGTTGCGCCGTCGCAGTCTCGGCCAATTGGCCAACTGTATTGGGGGCGGCTGCGATCGGTTCTTTTCCGCAAGGAATCCTGAATGCGCATGCGGGCGATCTACCGCGGTATCGCGGCAACGCCTGTCCCAATTGGGCAATCCTCAACGGTGAAGACCGTATCGGCTTGAGTATTCACCTTATGGAAGCCGGAGCCTTGGATAGCGGGCCGGTTGTCCGCAAGGATTACCTGGCGGTCAGCGATGCCACGTATATTGCCGACGTCTATGCATGGCTAGACAAGCAAATACCGCAGAGCCTCACCGATGTGGCCCAAGGTATAATGGACGGTGTTGTGGTGCCGGAACCGCAGCCTACCGACGCGGCCTTGGCGCTTCGGTGTTTTCCGCGCCGGCCGGAAGATGGAAAGATCGATTGGCGTCAGTCGGCGGAACTCGTTCATCGACTGGTGCGGGCCTCTTCGCGGCCCTTCTCGGGTGCTTTTTGTTCGGACGAGGAGGGGCGCAAGATAACGATTTGGCGCGCGGATCGGTTCGAGCATCCGGGCCCGTTCTTGGCGGTCCCGGGTCAGGTCATGCTCCGCGATGGCGATGCACCGGTGATCGCTTGCGGGGCTGGTTGTTTGAAACTCATGGATGTCGAGGTCGACGGAATCTCGGATCCGAGCGATGCCCGAAAATCGATTGCACGCAGTCTGCGGGCCCGGCTTCTTTGATTGAGTATTCAACCAATTGATGCCGTGATGCTCGAGAAGTCTGATGTTGGTTTGGACGCGCGGGGTGGCCGTCGGGATGGCCATGCGCTGAAGATCGCGAACTTCATGGATTCCAGCCTCAGGGACCTTGCAGCCAAGGGGGTCCTTGGGAACGTTGCGGAATTGTACAATCCCGGCGATTCCTTCGAGACGGTCTTTCATTTCACGCCGCACGAGGAAGACCTCAGTCTGCATGATCATTTTGCGTCGCATCGTATTCGGCTTATCCATCATCCGTCGGCATGGCTGAGTCCGGTGCGATTTTTCCGGTCGCTTCGTCAGACCATTCGGCTGATTCGCGCTGAAGGCATTGGCCTGGTGCGAGGGCGATTGCCATATCTCGGGAGTTTAATCGGCTGTATTGCTGCACGGCTGTGTGGCGTTCCCTTCGTCGTGTCTTTGGGGGGCGATAACCGTATCGCGCAGGAACGTAACCATTCGTACCACTACAAGAGCAAAACCATATCTTACGGCATGGAATGGTTGGTGTTGAAAGTTGCAAACAAAATCATCGTACCGAACCAATTCACCCGGGCGTATGTCGAGAGGATAATCGGCCGGCGGGGGGCGGCGAAATGCGCGCATATTCCTTGGCCGAGTGTGCCGCTTCGCGAGACGGCTGACGACGATGACGAAACATTGAATCCGCTCGCCTTGCCACAAGGCGCCGCGATCGTGCCAATCATCGGCTTTTTGAACCCGTACAAATTCACCGACATTCTCTTTGAAGCACTTTGTGGCCAGACATTCGAGACCGGCGACAGGCGACCCGTGCACTTCTACTTTTGCGGTGATGGCCCCTTGAGGGAGACGGGCGAGGCGCGATTTCGTGGTCAGTCGAATGTCACGTTTTTGGGATGGCAAGACAGTTCGGTGGTTCATGCGTTGCTGCGGCGTTCCGAGTTCGTGCTGATCCCAATGTCCGGTCTCGTGTTGTTGGAAGCTGCGAGTATCGGCAAGCCTGTCGTCACGAGCAATGTGGAATGGCATAGCGAAATGATCGAGGACAGCCGCACCGGCTTGACCGTTGATCCTTATGAGCCGGAGTCGTGGCGACAGGCGATTGGCAGGATGCTTGCGAATGTGACCGATGCGTCGGCCATGGGTGATCATCTCAAGAAGCTCTATTGGAAGGAGTATGCGCCGCAGCGCAGTAAAGACGCTGAGATCGATTTGTACTTGAGTTTGACCAGTGGCAAGGCGTCATCGTGAAGATCGTCACCATCGTTGGCGCCCGTCCGCAATTCATCAAGGCGGCGCCGGTTTGCAAGGCATTTCGAGAAGCCGGGATCGACGAATGTCTCGTTGATACTGGTCAGCATTACGATGACGATATGGCAGGGATTTTTTTTCGCGAGTTGGATCTGCCGAAACCGGCCCATAGCCTCGGCGTTGGCAGTGGTTCGCATGGCCAGATGACCGGCCGCATTCTCGAGAAGGTCGAGTCCGTATTAGAAG
>JANQOH010000372.1 GCA_028289725.1 Alphaproteobacteria bacterium | reverse complement strand
CCGCGCCCCGACAATCCTGATCCGAAACATCTGGAGACCTGCGACAAGATCCGCGACACGGCGCACAAGCACGGCATCAAGGCGGTGATGCACTGCGCCGGGGCGGAGTTCGCCGCCGGCGCGGTGAAACGCGGCTTCGACATGGTTATGCTCACCTCCGATCTCAACTGCCTGATCGCGGGCGCGAAAATGCAACTTGAAACCCTCAAGGCCAAGACGAATGAGTGAAGAGTGGCAATATCAGGTGCGTCTGAACTTGAGCGAGGCGCTTGCCAATCTGGCGCGGAACGAACCGGACGATCCGGCCTTGGCGCAGTTGTCGAGCGTGTTGAAGACGCACAATGCGACGATGAAATGCCAGTTCGACGCCTTCGCGGACTATGTGAGCGAGGCGGAACGGCGCGGCACCGACGCGTTTCCGCTCTACGCCTGGACCAAGGCGACGATCGAGGATGCGGTCAAGAAGGCGAAATATCTTAAAGCCTTCACGCTCTATGTCGACGGCGACGAAGTGTACGCCAAAGACAAGGCCGATGCCCTCGAGGCCGCGCTGGAACCGCTCGTCGACGGCAAATTGATTACCCGGCTAACCAAACACGACACCAATCCCGCCAACAACCCACAGCCACCGAAGCGCTATCGCAGCTGAAGGGCGCGGTCGACGAACAGGCCGCGCCGACCAGGGTCGGTCGTTTAACCCGCGCTATCCAGCATATTGGCAGAAATGCCGGCCTTGCCATTCGGGCGGTTGGAAGGGGTTGATAATCATCCAGAGCCCTTTCTGCTCGGGGACGAACCGCACCCGGAACCGCTCGGGCTGTAGCATGTTTGTGAATTCGGCGAACGCGCCTTCGCCGCGAAAAGTGTAATGCGCGTTCGGGCTGCGGACTTCGCCGGCCGTGTAGAGATTGTAGTCTCCGGTCGGGACAACACCGGTGATGCTGCGATTGGGACCGGACCCCCAAATGACGCCGGAATCGGAGACATATTCCAGCACGATATTCATGTCCGCGGCGACACCGCCGAGGTCGCAAATGAGCGACATTTGTTGCGTCTGGGCGTTGGCGGCACTTGTTCCAAAGCCGAATGCAAGGCTGGCTGCCAGGGCGACAGCGGCAATTGGTGACTTCATGTCCAAGCCTTCTCTCAATGACGGGGTTCGAAGATGGGCGTGCACGGCCCATCCATGTCCCCTGAAAACAGCACGCTTCGCCGGCGACCGCAGTGAAATCGGTAACAGAGCAGTGGTGACGATTTCGACCGGCCCGTAGCGAACCGATTCACACGAAATCTCATGCCGGCACGTATTGGGCCGAGGCGCGCCACATTGTTTCCCTTGCGCCGTTGCTCGAACATGCCGCCCCGTGTCGCTGTCTTGCGAGACTAGATGAGCGCTTTCTGCCGAACGGAACAATCCGGTCGGTTGAAATTCGTGGGGGATCACGTGATTCTTGCCGGACAGCGAGTGGTGGAAGCGCGGGGACTAGCCGAAGGGTGCGAGCAGCGGCTCGACTAGTCCCCTACCACTTAGACAGTCCGTGTGGCTGACAAAGTGTGGGACAAGTTGTCCGGCGGGCCAACTGTAAGATGTTTTAGGTATCTGTGCCGGCGGCGCCTGAGAGACCCATTCGATGAACGCGATGTGGGCACGAACTTGGAACGGCCATGGCGGTTTTTGGGCGCGCCGGCAAAACAATAGTTTGATTGCGGGACGGTGTTGAAAGAAGGCGAGGCACCGCCAACCTAAAGCGCGTTCGAAGCACACTCAAAAGCTGTTGGCGGTTTGACAGACATGCGTCTGCGCAAGGCCACGTTGGCCGATCTCGAATTGCTCCAATATTGGGACACCAAGCCGCACGTGCTCGAGGCGGGCGGGGACGACGATTGGTACGACTGGCCGGTCGAACTCGCGCAGGATCCGCCGTGGCGCGCGTTCTTAATCGCAGAAGTCGAAGACCGGCCGATCGGCATGATCGAGATCATCGATCCGGCCGAGGAAGAAACACAGTATTGGGGCGAGGTCGGACCGGGCTTGCGCGCGATCGATATCTGGATCGGTGAGGAAGCGGATTTGGGCCGCGGTTTCGGCACGCAGATGATGACGCTCGCCCTTGAACGCTGTTTCGACGATCCGTCGGTCACCGCGATTTTGATCGATCCGCTGATGCGCAATGTGCGGGCGCGGCGGTTTTATGAACGGCTCGGCTTCCGCCCGGTGGGGCCACGCGTATTCGAGAAAGACGAATGCATGGTCTACCGGCTCGAGCGGCCCGCCGCTTAGGCCGGCGGGCGGATGATCGGCATTTGCGGTGCCGCTGTCTCAGGGAGAACACCGTCAAGGCGCGGATCGTCGGCGATCTCGATCTGCCGCCGGAACGGCGTGAAGCCACTCCGCATATAAAACCCGACGGCATCGGGATGATCGAGGGTGCAGGTGTGCAGCCAGAACCGTTGGATCGGCCGCGCCCAAGCCAGCGCGATCGCTTGGTTCATGAGAAAGCGACCGGCGCCGCGGCCAATCAGCCCGCGCGTTAGGCCGAAGAAAGCGAGCTCGCACGCGCCCTCGACCCGGAAATCCAGTTCGAGCAAACCTTCATCATTTCCGTTCTCGGTGAGCGCGTAGATCTGAACCCCTGGATGTTGGATCACCGCTTCAAGATCCAAGACCGGAAACTCGAGCCGCGAGGACCAAAGCCAGTCTTGCGCGCCGACGCGGGCGTATAGTTTACGGTACCAAGCGGCTTCCGGTGCTTCGACGTGACGGAGCCCGATATCGGGCAAGGCGGGCGCGGGGCGCGCGGCTGCCGGCCTAAGCATTTCGAGATACGTGATGATCGCCGCGATCTTGCCGGGCGGAACGTCGATAAAGCCGTCGGGGAACGCCATGTCCTGATCCCTGGGAATGTTGTGGTTCTCCACGCCGGATGCCGACAACGCCAAACAGTCGCGCATCGCCAATCAGTCGTCGGCAAACAGCTCCGGCGTGTAATCCTGCGTCAGGATTTCCAGCAGATGACCGCTCGGATCGCGGAAATACACGCCGCGGCCGCCGCCCCAATTGTTGATTTCGCCGTTGGTCGGTGCGTCCGGATGGCTGCCATAGGCGCGGCCGTCCACCTTGATGCGGCCGAAGATGGCATCGAATTCCTCTTCGCTGACCTTGAAGGCGTAGTGCTGGGTTTCGAATTCATCGCGGTCGACAAAATCGAGCGTGAGAGACTGCGAAGGAATTTTAACGACCTCGAATGGCCCGAGCCGGCCTTCATAGCTGAAACCGAAGGTGCGCTCGTAGAACAGCGCGGACATTTCCTTATCGTGCGCCGCAACAATGGTGTGATTGAGCTCGACGGTCATGCCTGTCGCTCCTGTCCGGCGTTGCTTTTCGTCCGGTCTGGACGGCTAAGGCGGAGGCTATATCAACAGGCGAGCAGGTTCCAAATTCAGCGGAGGAGGGAAGCCGGCGAGATGCACCCACGCTGTTCGGTTTTTTTCCGTTGTCCTTTCCGCGGCTTCGCAGTGCTGCGAAGTTCGGTCGTCGCAATCATTTCGTACCCTGATGCGCGGCCCAGCTTCCCTCAGCTTGGTAGCGGCCAAGCCTTTTCGCCATTTCTCGGCCCAGTTCTTTATTGAAATAGATGTTGAGCAGCTTGGTATCGGCATCCAACGGATGACTTACGGCTAGGGGGATGTCTGGCGCACCAAATATCTCTTTTTTACTGATCTTCGCATTGAGGATCTCGTCATACCGACTGTTTCGACCCGCTAAGTGCCTCAATTTTGACATGTACCGCTCGGTTGCGGCGCCACTGATCGCCTTCGCCTCGTCAATAGCGGTTTGGTCTTTCCGCAAAATATCCGCGAACAGATTTTTCTCGATGTGCACCAGCAGGGACGAGAAATACGCGCACAGATAGCCGCTATGGATGGCAGCATCGAGCGCGCGTAGTTCGAGCAGGACGTTCCAATCGCCGGACGCGTTGCGTTGGGCATCCAAGACCGCGATAGCAAGCAGGTCATTCGTCAAGAGAAATAGTATTTCGTGCGGCGTGAAATTGATCGAGTTTCGTGGCGTCGCATGCCCGAATGTACTGAATTGAATCGGGCCATCGTCGCGATATAGCATCGCGTTCGCGACGGACTCTGTGCGAAAACTTCGTACCATTCGGTCGAATTCCGGATCGCGCAGGATGGAGTCGTTTTGCGTCAAAGTGGCATTGGATACTTCATCAAGAATTGCCGCCAACGTCTGGACGGAATCCCTCACGGTCGTATGCGGCGTCTCGATCTCAGGAGAAATGTCAGCCTGATTGTTTGTTGGTTCGCCGGCGCGCGGTTCGCGCCGGCCGAAACCGGTCTTTTTCGGGGCCATTGGGCGCACCTTTCACAGCCATACGTGGAAAAATAAGGCCAGTAGACCATCAAATAGTGCGTATGCTCAGCGCGGAAACGCTGATTGTTACACGCTTCGGTGCCTGTGATTGTGTCGATGCCGTGTCCGGTTGCGCAGTCGTGGTGAGTTGGCCATGCGCGTACGCCCCGCCTCGTCAAAACTGCACTGCGTCGCGTGAGCGGGTTTGCGCGGCCGAGAAACCGTTGACTCTCTTGATGTGT
>JANQOH010000361.1 GCA_028289725.1 Alphaproteobacteria bacterium | reverse complement strand
ACATTATCGCGACCAGCGGCACCGCCGATGCACTGGAAGAGTCCGGCTTGTCGGTCCGTCGTATCAACAAAGTGCGCGAAGGCCGTCCGCATTTGGTCGATGCGATAATGGACGGCGAGGTCGACCTGATTTTCAATACCACCGAAGGCACACAGGCCATTGCCGACAGCTACAGCCTGCGCCGCGCCGCGCTGACGCACAAGGTGCCGTATTACACGACAGTCGCGGGCAGCCGCGCCGCGGTGCAGGCGATCGGCGCGCTGCGGCGGGGCAGTCTTGAAGTGGCCCCACTTCAATCCTACACTTAGGCGTCGAACGGGCTCGCATAGCCTGTCCCGGCGGCCCGTTGGCCGCTGTATTTTTTTCGAATAGGCCTGACGATGGAACGTGTCCCGATGACCGCTGATGGCTATCAGCGGCTCGAAATTGAATTGAAAAAGCTGAAGTCCGAAGAACGCCCCGCGGTAATCAAGGCAATTTCGGAAGCGCGCGAACATGGCGACCTTTCCGAGAACGCAGAGTATCACGCCGCGCGCGAACGCCAGAGCTTCATCGAAGGCCGCGTGCGCGAGATCGAGGACAAAATCAGCCGGGCACAAGTAATCGACGTAACCAAGCTATCTGGGGAAACGGTGAAATTCGGCGCGACGGTTACCTTGGCCGACGAGGAAACAGACGAAGAATCGACGTACCAGATTGTCGGTGTCGACGAGTCCGACATTGGACAAGGCCTATTGTCGGTGACGGCGCCCATCGCGCGCGCCGTGATGAATAAGTCGGTCGGCGAATCAGTCACCGTCGACACACCGGGCGGGTCGCGTGATTTTGAAATCGTTGCGGTGGAATATCGCTAAGTGACGGCGAGATCGGGTCGACCATGACAGCGGTTGACCCGAAGTGGGGCAAGCAAATCGGATTGTTTGAGCTGACGGTCACGGCTCGACCGCACCGATGATCAAAGATCGGACCGTTTGGGTATTGGCGGATGATCGCGCGGGCCACGCCAATCAGGCGTTGGGCGTGGCGGCAGCTCTTGCGCCGACATTCCAAGTAAAGGCGCTTCAATACAACCGGCTCTCCTTGCTGCCCAATTTGTTGCTTGGCGCTCGATTTGCGCATTTGACGAATGCGTCTCGCCGAGAGTTGCGCCCGCCTTGGCCCGACATTGTGATTGGCGCCGGCCGCCGCACGGCACCGGTCGCGCGCGCCATCAAGCGATTGGGTCGCGGTCGGCCGTTTCTGCTCCAGTGCATGTGGCCGGAAACGGGCGCGGACGATTTCAATCTCATCGCGATTCCGGCCCATGACTTGAAGCCCCTGAAAGGCAATGTCATTCAAACCGTTGGCGCGCCTCACCGCATGACCCCCAGTCGGCTGGCGGAAGCGGCAAAGTCCTGGGGTGTCCGTATCGGCGGTCTGCCATCCCCGCGCATCGCGTTGTTGGTCGGCGGCAAGACGCGGGGACACCGCTTTGACAGCGCCGCCGCACACGCGCTGGCGGAACGCGTGACGAAACTGAGTGACGCCCTGGGTGGATCGCTGCTTGTCACCACCAGTCGCCGTACGGCACCGGATGCACGCAAGGCGTTGTATCACGGCCTCAATCCGGCTCACCGGTTCGATTGGGGTGAGAATCAGGCGGACAATCCGTACGACGCCTACTTGGCGTTGAGCGACGCCGTCGTCGTGACGGGTGATTCGACAGCGATGTGCGCGGAGGCGTGCGCGACCGGTCGGCCAGTCTTTATCGATGCGCCGGCCGGCAGCACTTCGCCCAAACACAAGGCGCTCCACGCGCGCCTCTATGACCTTGGATTCGCCCGGCCTCTCGACGATGTTTTGGCGTCGGGCTTGATTGAAACCTGGCACTACGAGCCGCTCGACGATGCCGCCAACGTCGCGTCTGAAGCCCAACGGCGGTTCGAAGGCTTGACGAATCGGCGCGTCGGTATGATCTAACCGGCTTGCTCAGCCACAAATCTAAGGCGCATTCCCGGTCGAATTCGGACAGGTTTAACCGAATTGATAGGACGGATCGTTGAGCCACAGTGGCTGCCCGCGCTATACCAACAGATGAAATAACGCGCATGCTCCGGTGTGCGCTGAACGTGAGTGAAACGCGATGCCGAACAACCACCACAGCAAGGTCCTCATACTCGGATCGGGGCCCGCTGGCCTCACGGCCGCCATTTACGCTGCGCGCGCCGGATTGGAGCCAAGACTGATCCATGGCCTTCAGCCCGGTGGCCAAATGACCATCACGACCGATGTCGAGAACTATCCGGGCTTTGCGGACGTCATTCAGGGTCCCTGGTTGATGGAGCAAATCACCGAACAGGCGCGCAAAGTTGGCACCGATCTGGTGACCGACATTGTGACCTCGGTCGAACTTTCGGTGCGGCCCTTTCGGGCGGTCGGCGATTCCGGGGACAGCTATACCGGCGACGCGCTGGTGATTTCGACGGGCGCGCAGGCCCGTTGGCTCGGCCTCGAATCCGAGCAGAAGCTGCAAGGCTTCGGCGTTTCGGCCTGTGCGACCTGTGATGGCTTCTTCTATCGGGATCGCCCGGTCGCGGTAGTCGGCGGGGGCAATACGGCCGTCGAAGAAGCGCTATTCCTGACCAATTTCGCGTCGAAAGTGACCGTCATCCACCGGCGCAACGCGCTGCGCGCCGAGAAAATTCTGCAAGACCGCCTGTTCCGAAACCCGAAAATCGAGATGGTTTGGGATCATGTGGTTGACGAGATTTTGGGCGACGGAACCCCGGCGGCCGTGACCGGCGTGCGAATCAAAAGTGTTAAGAACGGAAATACGACCGACCTAGATGTGGACGGCGTATTTGTCGCCATCGGCCACACGCCTGTCACGGACCTCTTCAAAGGCCAGATCGATCTGGACACCGAAGGATATATTCGGACGGCCTCGGATAGCACCGCGACGACGATTGCCGGCGTTTTCGCGGCCGGCGATGTTCAGGATAAAGTCTATCGCCAGGCCGTCACCGCAGCCGGTACCGGATGCATGGCGGCACTGGAAGCCGAGCGGTATCTGGCCGAAATGGAAACGGCGGAAGCCGCCGAATAGCGACCACAATGGATTGGGACAAGCTGAGAATCTTCCATATCGTCGCCGAGTCGGGCAGCTTCACGCGCGCCGGCGACGCGCTGAATCTCAGCCAATCCGCGGTGAGCCGGCAGATCCGTGCCCTGGAAGATTCGCTCAAGGTCCCGTTGTTTCACCGTCATGCCCGAGGCCTGATACTGACCGAGCAAGGCGAACTGCTGCATCTGACCACGCGGGAGGTTTTCGCCAAGCTTTCGGTCACGGAAGCGATGCTGACCGAAAGCAAGGAACAGCCGAAAGGTCCGCTGCGGATCACCACGACGGTGGGGTTTGGTTCGATGTGGCTGACCGGACACATCGGCGAGTTCTTGGACAATTTTCCGGAAATCAAGGTGACCTTGCTGGTCACCGACACCGAGCTTGACCTTTCCATGCGCCAAGCCGACGTCGCGATCCGCGTGGACCTGCCGCGTCAGCCAGATTTGATCCAACGTCATCTGTTTACCGGCAGCTTCGGCGCGTTTGCCGTGCCGGACTATCTCAACCGGTTCGGTACGCCACAAAAGCTCGAAGATTTGGTCGATCACCGGCTGGTTACATATGGCGCGGATTTGGCCATGCCGTTCAGCGGCATTAACTGGCTTGTCGATGCCGTGCGCGAGATCGAACCTTCGTTCGAGCCCGCATTTACGGTCAACAATGTTTACGGAATTCTGCGCGCGATCGAGACAGGAATCGGAATCGCGTCTTTGCCGAGCTTCATGGGTTTGCAAAATTCCCAATTGGTTCGTGTGCTACCGGATGTCGAAACGCCGCGCGCCGATGTTTACTTTGTGTATCCGGAAGAGATGCGCCAATCCGCACGGGTGACAGCATTCCGTGATTTCCTGCTTCGCAAGGTCGCGCAAACCAATTTTTAGCGCAGTCCCGCGATCAGCGTCGGCAAGGCGTTCATATCTTCAAACAAAGCGGCGCCGGTTTCGCGAAGACGTGCAATCGATGCCGGACCCATGTGTCCGCCCCCGGTAAATCCAAATGCACGCATCCCGGCCGCCTGCGCGGCTTGAAGGCCCGGCACGCTGTCTTCGATCACTAATGTTCGATCCGGCGCTACACCCATCCGGTCGGCGGCAAACAAGAAAAGATCGGGCGCCGGTTTACCGCGCGCCACCATTGAGGCGCTGAACACGCGCCCTTCGAAACGGTCCGCCAAGCCTGTGAGCGACAACGACAAAGCGATTTTTTCGGGCATGCCGCTCGAAGCCACGCAGAC
Source organism: Alphaproteobacteria bacterium (assembly GCA_028289725.1). Lineage (GTDB taxonomy): Bacteria > Pseudomonadota > Alphaproteobacteria > UBA7887 > UBA7887 > JAKZSU01. Next base: position 9,566 of record JANQOH010000361.1, on the reverse strand, counting down.
CGGCACCGCAATCCGGTCGATGGCGTCCACGACACCGGTCATGGCGGTCAATTGGTTGCGGAATGCGACGAAGGTCTTGGTTTGCACGTTCTCGAGGAAGCCCTCGGGAAGCGGCCGCCCCCGTTCCGTCTCCACCTGTCCCATGACAGACGCCATGCTGCGCCCGACAAATTTCTCGACCGCTTGATCCACCGTGATGGCGTAACCGACGCGCGCCAATGCGTCGACGAGAACGCGATTGGCGATGGGCTCGCTATCGACCAGCACGCCGTCACAATCGAAGATGACAAGCTGGATCGTCACGGGGCTATTGAAACCGACCCGGCTTGACCGGCCGAATACAAGCGGCATGCTTGCCGCCCGCGACCCTTGCTGGAATGACCCACGTGCCCACGCCGAAGCCGCAAATCGCGCCGACGATCGCTGATATCCAAACCCTGGCCGAGAAGGCGATCTTGGCGATCCCCGAGGCGTTTCGCGTCCAAGCCCGCAATATCGTTGTCCAAGTGGTGGATTTTCCCGACGCGGAGACGGCGGAGTCGATGGAACTTGAGTCGCCGTTCGACCTGCTTGGCCTGTATGTCGGTGTCGCGCTTACGGAGCAAAGCGTGTCGCATCCCAGCACGGAACCGGACATTGTTTACCTATATCGTCGACCATTGCTCGATTACTGGTGTGAGACGGGTGAGGATCTTGCGGCGGTGGTGACCCACGTGCTGATCCACGAGATCGGACACCATTTCGGCTATTCAGACGAAGAAATGGATGCGCTGCAAGGTCCGATGTAACCGCGCGATCCTGATTAACTTTCGCTTCCAAGCCAGTTTGTTACGTGCGGCAATATGCGGTCGACGATTTCCGCCACGCCATCCGCCGTCGGATGAATGCCGTCCTCTTGGTTCAGGCTTGGCTCGGCCGCGACGCCATCGAGAAAAAATGGGTAGAACGCGATTTTATAGCGCGCGGCGAGACGGGGATAAACCGCGTTGAACGAATCGGCATAGTCGCGGCCCAGATTTGGCGGCGCGAGCATGCCCGCCAGCATCACCGAAACACCACGGTCCTGCAGCCGCTCGATGATCGCCGCCAGATTGGCTTCCATGTCGGCCGGCTCGATGCCGCGCAATCCATCATTGGCGCCCAACTCGACCAGCACAAAATCCGGGTTATCGCCGAGTGTCCAATCGACCCGGGCCAAACCACCGGCGCTCGTATCGCCCGAAACGCCGGCATTGATTACCGAAATATCCTTGCCGGCTTCGCGTAAACGCCGTTCGAGCTGGGCCGGAAACGCTTCATCAATCGCCAAGCCGTAGCCGGCGGTCAGACTGTCACCAAGCACGGCCAACCGGATACCGTCAGCCGCGACGGACGGAAACGGCAGGATCGCGATCAGCACCAATCCGAGAACCAAATATCGTACCGCATTGAACCGATGGTCTCGAGGGCCATATCGTACCGAACCGATCATCTCTCTCTTCCCCTTTCGCTGCACATCATTACTTCCCGCCGTATATGACCCAATCGCCCATGATTGCCCTCAACGACGTCCATTTGACGCTCGGCAGCGATGCCGGGCCGGTGCCCATCCTGCGTGGGCTCAATCTCACCGTCGATGCCGGCGAAGCGGTCGGCGTGGTGGGCCCTTCGGGTTCCGGCAAATCGACCATGCTCGCCGCGATCGCGGGCCTTGAACGCGCGACATCCGGCACCGTGCGCGTCGCGGGCACCGACATCACGGCGCTCGACGAGGACGCCCTCGCGCGCTTTCGACGCGACAATATCGGCATTGTGTTCCAAGCTTTCCACCTCATCCCGACCATGAGCGCGCTTGAGAATGTCGCCGTGCCCTTGGAACTGGCCGGGCGCACCGATGCTTTCGATGCGGCGCGCACCGGTCTTGAGGCGGTCGGACTCGGTCATCGGGTGGGGCATTATCCGGGCCAATTGTCTGGCGGCGAACAACAACGCGTGGCGCTCGCGCGCGCGGTCGCGGCCCGCCCAAAACTGATCCTGGCCGACGAGCCAACCGGAAATCTCGACCAAGGCACGGGGCATGAGGTGATTGAGTTGATTTTCCAGATTCAAGCCGAGACCGGCGCAACGCTGGTGTTGATCACGCACGATCCGGAGCTGGCGGCGCGGTGTGCACGACGGCTGCACATCGTCGATGGCGTGATCGACAAGGCCGCCGCGTGAACGAACTCGCCACCGCATGGCGCCTGGCGTGGCGCGATCTGCGCGGCGGTGTCGGCGGTCTGCCAGTGCTGATCGGCTGCCTGGCGCTCGGTGTCGCCGTCATCGCCGGCGTCGGCTCGCTTTCCGCCGGTATCCAAGCCGGTTTGGAAGCGGATGCGCGCACCTTGCTCGGTGGCGACATTGCGGTGCGCCGGACCCACCGGGCCTTGGAGGCCGAGCAAAGGGACTGGATCGCGCCGCGCGCCGTCGCAGAGACCGAAACCATCAACATGCGCGCGATGGCCAGCGCCAACGAGAGGCGTACTCTGGTCGAGTTGAAGGCCGTGGATCAGGCCTACCCGATCCTCGGTGCGATGACGCTCGATCCGCCGCAACCACTTGATCAAGCCCTGGCGGATTTCGGAGCGGTCGCGGAAAGCGCCTTGATGGCGCGGCTTGGGATCGACGTCGGCGACACGGTGTCCGTGGGCGATCAAACGTTCACGGTGCGTGCGGCGATTGTGCGGGAGCCCGATAGGTTGGCCTCCGCCTTTAGTTTGGGCCCGCGCCTAATGATCAAAACCGCCGATCTCGACGCGACGGGCCTTGTCCAACCCGGTAGTTTAATTCGCTACTACCTGAAGCTCCGGCTCGCGGAGGGTCTCACGCCGCTCGGTTTCATCGAAGACTTCGATGCCGCCTTTCCGGACGGCGACTGGCGGGTTCGCAGCGCCGATCAGGCGCAACCGGGCCTGCGCACCTTCATTCATCGATTGACGCTCTATCTCGTGTTGATTGGTTTGACGGCCTTACTGGTCGGCGGTGTTGGCGTCGCGGGCGCGGCGCGGAGCCACCTTGAAACTCGCACGCGCACCATTGCCACGCTGAAATGTTTGGGCGCGGCGCCGGGTTTGGTGTTTCGGACTTATCTGCTGCAAACGCTGTTGCTGGCCGCGTTCGGGATCTTGGTTGGCATCAGCGTGGGCGCCGGCTTGCCGTGGCTCATCGCGCCGCTGATTGCCGACAGCCTGCCGGTGGCGGCACAATTGACACTGTATCCGGAACCGCTTGTACTCGCGGCGATTTTCGGCCTGCTTAGCACCTTGGTGTTTACGATTTGGCCACTGGCGCGGGCCTCGGACGTTCCGGCCGCGGGGCTTTTTCGCCACGTTGTGACGCCACCAGACGGACCGCCCCGCCGTGTCTATTTGGTATCGACTGTCCTGTTTGCCGTTGTGTTCGGCGCGCTGGCCATTTTCACGGCAGGCGATCGTTGGATCGGCATCTGGTTCGTCGGCGGCGCGGTTGCCAGCATGCTGCTGTTCCGGATCGCCGGATGGCTTTTAATGCGGCTGGTTCGCCGCTTAGCGCAACGTCAGCGGGGCAGCTTACGGTTCGCTCTCACGAACCTCGGCCGGACCGGCGCGGCGACGCCCAGCACGGTGCTCTCGCTCGGCATCGGCCTGGCGGTTCTGGTCGGGATCGCGCTGATCGAGGGCAATCTGCAGAGCTTAGTGACGGAGCAGGTGCCGGAAGAAGCGCCGTCATTCTTTTTCATCGATATCCAGCGGGACCAGTCCGAGGGATTCGCCGCCCTTGTCGATACCGTCGACGGGGCCAGCAATGTCGAGCAGGTCCCGATGGTGCGCGGTCGCATCATCGCAGTGAACGGCACGCCCGTCCGCGAAGCCGCGATCGCCCCAGACAGTCAGTGGCTGGTACGGAGTGATATCGGTTTCACTTTCGCGGCGACGAAACCCGAACGCGCGAATGTGGTGGCGGGCGAATGGTGGCCCGCGGACTATCAGGGCCCGCCGGTCATTTCTTTGGGCGAGGAAAGCGCTCAGGGCCTCGGCGTCGGGCTTGGCGACCGCCTGACCTTCAATATTCTGGGCCGGACCGTGGAAGCCGAGATTGCCAATCTTCGGCGCATTGATTGGCGTGATCTCGGGATCAATTTCGTGACCGTTCTATCGCCCGGCGTGCTTGATGGCGCGCCGTACAGTTTCATCGCCACCGCCCGCGCGACCGAAGCCGCGGAAACCCCGTTGCTCAATGCCCTGGGCGCGCGTTTCGCCAATGTGTCGGCGATTCCCGTGCGCGGGGTACTGGATGCGATGAAGCAGGTGATCAACGCGATCGGCACGGCCATCAGCGCCACGGCGAGCGTGACGCTATTGACGAGTATGCTCGTGCTGGCGGGTGTCATCGCGGCCGGGCGGCAAGCGCGCATCTATGATTCGGTGGTGATGAAAGTGCTCGGCGCAACGCGCGGCGACGTCTTGCGGGCCTATCTGCTCGAATACGCGCTTTTGGGCCTGGTTGCCGGATTGCTTGCCGCCTTGGTCGGAACCGTGGCGGCTTGGGCCTTTGTGTCCCAACTGCTTGATACGGCTTGGACATTCTTCGCCGACCGGACCATTCTGACCGTTCTTATGGGCATCGCGATCACCACGGTTTTGGGGTTTCTCGGCACTTGGCGGGCACTTGGACAGAAGCCCGCGCCTATCCTTCGGACACCGTAACGAACGCGCCGGAGGCGGAATCCGCCGAAATCGGGTGATTTGCAGCCCGATTTTGTGCGAAAATCGTCCTGTGCTGTTATAGTTATGCGTTGAATCACGCGGCCCCGATACCATATCAGGGGCGAGTTGGAATCATTCCGAACTATGAGGAAACAACGGTATGGCGTTCGACCGTAGAACCGTGATTGAGCGTGCTGGCGTCGCGGCTCCCACCGTCGATATCGACGAGGGCCTGCGCGCCTATATGCTCAAGATCTACAACTATATGTGCCTGGGCCTCGGCCTCACGGGCGCGGTGGCTTTCTTCACGGCTTCGTCGGATACGATGATGCAGGCGATCTTCGGCTCGCCGCTGGCGTGGGTCGTGATGCTGTCGCCGCTCGCTTTCATCCTGGTGCTCAGCTTTGGCATCAACAAGCTCAATGTCGGCACCGCTCAGATCCTATTCTGGGCTTTCGCTGCCATCATGGGCTTGTCAATGTCTGCGATCTTCTATGCCTATCCGATCGCAAACATCGCGAAGGTGTTCTTCATCACCGCCGGTCTGTTCGCGGCGATGAGCCTGTATGGCTACACCACCAAGCGCAGCTTGATGAACTGGGGCTCGTTCCTGTTCATGGGCTTGATCGGCATCATTATCGCGATGGTCGTGAACCTGTTCCTGGCGTCCAGCGCGCTGGATTTCGCGATCTCGATCATCGGCGTCCTGGTTTTCACGGGACTGACCGCTTATGACACCCAGCGGCTGAAGTTCATGTACTATCAGACCGGTGACGGCACCGCGATTGCCGAGAAGGGTGCGATCATGGGCGCGCTGTCGCTCTACCTGAACTTCATCAACATGTTCTACATGTTGCTGCACTTGTTCGGCGGCCGCGAATAGGCGTCAGCCAAGCAAACAAACGAAAGCCCCCGTCGGGTCATCCGGCGGGGGCTTTTTCGTCGCCGCAAGGTCTGACGCTACTGAACGCGCCGAATGCTGATATCGCGCACGGCGTAGTCGCCGCCCTGATTGCTGATAGCAAACCCGTCGAACGGATCGCGGAGGCGCGTATCCGAAACTTGGATAAGCGCTGTGCCGTCGAGCGAAACGGTCATGGCGCCGGATGCACTGCGCGTCCAATCGATGACGTGCAGTCGGCCGTCTTCGAGGTCGAGCGTGCCGTTATAGGTCGCCACGACTGTCGGCCTGCCGCGTGAAAAACGCGACAGCGTCAGCGCTTTCGCGTCGCCGGGCTTGTAGGTCAGCCAATAACCCCAGCCCGTCCGGTTGGACACCTGGTAGGGCCCAACCTGGAGTGCGCCATAGCGCGCCCTGGAAGTAATCTCCATGCGCACCGCGAACGCGTTCGGGATCGCGGCTTCGACTTGAATGTCCGCCGGCGTGGTATCGCCGCCACTTGGTTGATCTTGCGACGAGGCTTGCTGGTTCGAATTGTCCGGCTCTTCATCCCGCGGACGCGTGACTTGATTCAGAATGTTGCCGAGGATCGCTTCCGCCAAATCGTCGCCCGCGCGTGGACGCGCCGGCTCACTTGGCGCCGGCTCCGTAGCCACGGGACCGGAGGCCAAGGCGGCGACGAGCGAACGAAGACCAACCGCATCCTCCACCCACCAACGGCCGTCCGTCACCGTCCACGCCGTGCCGCGCGTGTAATCGCCGTCGCGAAAATCGTCGCGCACCAAATCGGCCGGCACCGAAGGAACAGGCTCATCGAACGCGTCGGCGAGCGCCTTCAAATCTTCCAGAAACAGCGGATCCGCCGCCCGTGCGCGCTCCGCCTTGCCGACCAAGTCGCGCAGCGCGTCGACCATGTCCTGGGTCGTGCCATTTTGGGCGTTCCATTGCTGATAGCGCGTTTCATCCTGCGCGCCAGCCGGAGCGGACAGCAACAGAACAATCGAAAGACAGGTGCTTGAGAATAATTGAGATCTTTTCATAGCGGCAGATTAGCACGCCGTCCAAACGGTGAAATAGGCACGTCGCGAATAAACGCGTGCCCTTGCCGGCGCGTCATGCCCCCGCCAAAATGCTGTCCCTCCAGACGTTCGACGCGGGACCGCACACCATGACCAGTCAGTATGAGCGCGACTATGCGCGCGCACTCTCCGACCCCGAGGGCTTTTGGGCCGACGCCGCCGAACGCATCCATTGGCACAAACGGTGGGACACGGTCATCGATGCGTCCAATCCGCCGTTCTACCGCTGGTTCGCAGGCGGTCAGGTGAACACCTGTTACAACGCCCTCGACCGCCACGTCGAAGCGGGGCGCGGCGACCAAACGGCGATCATCTACGACAGTCCGGTCACCGAAACCAAGACGCGCATTAGCTATGCCGAACTGCGCGATCGTGTCGCGCTGTGCGCCGGCGCGCTGGCGGACCAAGGCGTTGCGGCCGGCGATCGTGTATTGGTCTACATGCCGATGGTGCCCGAAGCCGTCGTGTCGATGCTGGCCTGCGCGCGATTGGGCGCCATCCATTCCGTGGTCTTCGGCGGTTTCGCGGCCAAAGAACTGGCAACCCGCATCGACGACGCGAAGCCCAAGGCGATGATCGCCGGAAGCTGCGGCATCGAACCCGGCCGGCTTGTCGAATACAAACCGCTGCTTGACGACGCCATCGACATCGCGACGCACAAGCCCGACCGCTGCATCATTTTTCAACGTCCACAATGCGAGGCCTCACTAGTCGACGGCCGCGACGTCACGTGGACGGATGCGATGGCTGTGGCCAAACCGCACGATTGCGTGCCGGTGGACGCCACAGACCCGCTCTACATACTCTACACGTCCGGCACCACCGGCGTTCCGAAAGGCGTGGTGCGCGACAATGGCGGCCATATGGTCGCGCTGAGTTACTCCATGCCGGCGATCTATGACGTTCAGCCGGGCGATGTGTATTGGTCGGCGAGCGATGTCGGTTGGGTCGTTGGCCACTCCTACATTGTCTATGCGCCTTTGCTGCACGGCTGTACGACGGTGCTCTATGAAGGCAAACCAGTGGGCACGCCGGACGCGGGCGCGTTCTGGCGCGTAATTTCCGAATACAATGTGAAAGTGCTGTTTACCGCGCCGACCGCGTTCCGCGCCATTCGCCGCGACGACCCGAAAGCGGAACTCTTGTCGAAATACGACATGAGCAGCTTCAAGGCTTTGTTTCTCGCCGGCGAGCGTTTGGATCCGGACACGCTCGAGTGGGCGCAAGAGCATCTAAAGGTGCCCGTCATCGATCACTGGTGGCAAACCGAAACCGGCTGGCCGATTTGCGCCGATTGCATGGGCCTCGATCTGATGCCGGTGAAACCCGGTTCGTCGACCGTGCCTGTCCCCGGCTACAACCTTCAAGTCTTGGACGATGCCGGACACGAAGTCGAACGCGGAAAAATCGGTCCCTTGGCAATTAAATTGCCGATGCCTCCCGCTTGTCTCCCGACATTGTGGAACAATAACGAAGGGTACGTGTCATCGTACCTAAGCGAGTTTCCCGGCTATTACCAGTCGGGCGACGCCGGCTATATCGACGAAGACGGCTACGTCTTTGTGATGACCCGGACAGACGACATCATAAACGTGGCAGGACACCGCTTGTCCACCGGCGGCATGGAAGAAGTGTTAGCGCATCACCCCGACGTGGCCGAATGCGCTGTGATCGGAGTGAAGGACCAGCTAAAGGGCGAGCTGCCGCTTGGCATGTTGGTGCTTCAAGCGGGCGTAAACCGGCCACCGGAAGAAATCGCCGGCGAAGTCGTGCAGATGGTGCGCGACAAGATCGGTCCGGTCGCCGCCTTCAAGATCGCCATCGTCGTCGATCGTCTTCCCAAAACCCGGTCCGGCAAGATCTTGCGCGGCACAATGAAGAAAATCGCCGACGGCGACGAATATCGGATGCCGGCCACCATCGACGACCCAGCCATCCTTGACGAGATTACGGATGGCCTGCGCACGGTTGGGTATCCCGCGTCGTGAGCGATACGACAGGGCCCGAAAATTTACGGGTCTACGGCGTATTGGTCCGCGATGGCCAGGTTCTCATGAGCGCCGAAACCGTTGCGGAGCGCGAGGTTCTCAAATTTCCGGGCGGCGCGGTCGAACCCGGCGAAACGCCGGAAGCGGCCCTGGTTCGGGAATTTGACGAAGAATGTCGATTGGTAATCAAGCCTGTGGCTCTGCTTCACACACCGGGCACATTGTTCAGCCCGTGGATTCACAAGCCTTACACGCCCATATTTTATGCGGTATCGGGCGACGGAACGCCATCGTCGCCGGATCATGAGCCGCTTGACGTTCAATTCATGGAACCGGAAAAAGCCATCGACAGTGGGTTGATGGCCGAGCCCGACAAGATCGCACTCTCACGCGCGATCGCCCTAGCCGAAAATTATAAATAGTATACTAGTTATTCAATCCGGCACAGAGTTCAACATAATCGGGATGATCGGGCCCGATGAGTCCGTGCCGAACAAAGAAGTCGATCAGAACCAAAGCACAATTGAATTTGAAATCCGCGCTAGATTCGACGACGTCCATTGCACGGGCTATCGGCCATAATTGGAAATCCTCAACCTCGCCATCGCGATTCTTGGGTACAAAGTCGGGGGGCAATTCTAAGTCGTAGTTGAAGATGACCTCGCGTTTCAGCCCAACGCGCCCATCCAACGCATAGGAAAGCGCGCTCACAGGTTTGGCTTGCGCGGCGAGCGTTTGGGGAATGGATGCCTCTTCGTCACATTCCTTGACCAAGTTCTCGAAGACTGAAAGCGCCGCCGGTTGTCCGCCCGCGACCGTGTTATCAAGCTGGCCGGGATAGGTCGGGCGATCGGCCGTCCGCCGCGGCACCCATACGGACAGGCCATCGCCGTTG
>JANQOH010000348.1 GCA_028289725.1 Alphaproteobacteria bacterium | reverse complement strand
CGCCGCGGTCGAGGCGCGGATTGTCGGCGCCGCCACGCTCGACATGCCCGGTGTCATCGAACCGGTCTCGGCGCGCCTTATCTCGCTGCCTGAACGGCGCGCCGCGCGGCTCAACGATCTGGTCATCCGCGTTGGGCGTCGCGTGGCGCCGGACCGCACCGACGAGGTTGTTGCGAGCGAGCCTTTCGCGAAGGCCCATGGCTTGGTGCCGGGCGATGAAATCCGCGCGGTTATCCACGGCATTGAGCGCACGCTCGAAGTGGTCGGCGTCGCGCTCTCGCCGGAATATGTCTATTCCATTGGTGCCGGTTCGCTGGTGCCCGACGACAAGCGGTTCGGCATTTTGTGGATGGGTCACGACGCCATTGCGTCGGCCTACGACATGACCGGTGCGTTCAACGACATCTCGCTGGGTTTATTGCCGGGCGCATCGGAACCGGAGGTGATCGCAAAGCTCGACGATGTGCTGGAGCCCTATGGCGGCACCGGCGCCTATGGACGCGACGAACAGATATCGCACTGGTTTCTTTCCGGCGAAATGGACGAACTTGCCGCCACCGCGCGCATCGTGCCGCCCATCTTTTTGGGTATCGCGGCGTTTCTCCTGAACATCGTTGTGTCAAGGCTCGTTCAGACGGAACGCGAGCAAGTCGGGTTGTTGAAAGCCTTCGGCTATAGCCATGTTGCCGTGGCGTGGCATTACGCCAAACTTGTCGCAATCATGGTGCTGATCGGCGCGGCCCTCGGTGTGACGGCGGGATCTTGGCTCGGATTCAAACTTGCGGGTCTCTACACGACCTTCTTCCATTTCCCGTTTCTCGACTACCGCCTCAACCCATCGGTTATCGCGGCTACCGTCCTGGTCAGCCTGGCGGCGGCCGGTCTCGGCACCGCGAATGCGCTGTTGCGCGTGATCCGACTGGCGCCGGCCGTTGCCATGCAGCCGCCGGCGCCACCCCGTTATGGACGCGCCGACGGTTTTGGCTTCGCGTTGATGCGTCGGCTTGCCCAGCCGTCGCGGATGATCGTGCGTCACATCACGCGATGGCCGATACGAGCCGCGCTCACCACGCTGAGCCTCGCCATGGCGGTGGCGATCCTGGTCGGCACGAGCTTCATGCCGGACGCCGTGAACAAGATGCTCGAGATCCAGTTCCATCTCAGTCAGCGTCAAGACGTTTCGCTCAGCTTCAGTGAACCGGTCTCGCAGCAAGTCGTCCATTCGGTCTCGCGCCTGCCAGGTGTGCAACGGGCGGAGCTGTTCCGGTCCGTGCCGGTTCGACTTCGCTTTGGGCACCGCAGCGAGCTCACGTCCATCTCCGGCACCAGCCCCGATGCCGATTTGGCGCGGCCGATCGATAGCGAACTCCGAGCCATTGTTGCACCCTCGGAGGGCATCATGCTCTCGAGCTGGATCGCAGGTCAGCTGGGCGCCGGGATCGGCGACCGGCTGACCGTGGAAGCGATGGAGGGCCGCCGCCCGATTGCCGAGATCCCCATCACCGGCTTGGTCGAGGAGGTCATTGGCGCCCAAGCCTATATGGATATCGGCGCACTTGGCCGTTTTATGGGCGAGGGGCCTTCCGCCTCGGGCGCGCATTTGCGCGTCGACCCGACGCTGATCGATCAACTGTACCGCAGCGTCAAATCGGTCCCGGTCGTGGCCGATATCGTGATCATGACCGCGGCGCTCGAAAATGTGCGCAAGACCCTGGCCGAGAACCTGTTGATCATGAATGCCTTCAATATCGGGTTCGCCGGTCTGATCGCATTCGGCGTGGTTTACAACAGCGCGCGGATCGCGCTTTCGGAACGCGGCCGGGAACTCGCCTCCTTGCGCGTGCTCGGCTTTCGCCGCGGCGAGGTGTCATACATTCTGCTTGGCGAATTGGCCTTGTTGACACTGATCGCACTCCCCTTGGGCTGCGCGATTGGCTACGTATTGGCCTGGGCCATGAGCCTGGGCTTGCAGAGCGATTTGTACCGTGTGCCGTTGGTTGTTGAACGCGACACCTATGGCTTGGCCATTCTTGTTGTCGTGGCATCCGCCGCGATATGCGGCGCATTGGTCGCACGGCGGGTCGGGCAACTCGACCTGATCGCCGTGCTCAAGACACGCGAATAGTGACAGGTAATACGGGTAGGAAGCCATGGCGCGCACACTCGGTATCTTGATTGTCTGCTTGGTCATTCTGGCTACGCTGGTTTTCGCGTTTTGGCCCGAACCGGCGCCGGTCGATCTCGCCGCCGTGACGCGCGGGCCGATGATGGTCACGATCGACGAGGAAGGCGAAACCCGCGTGCGCGACGTTTATGTCGTCTCCGCGCCCTTAACCGGTCGCGTCGATCGGATCGAGGCGCAATCGGGCGATCCCGTTGTGGCTGGCCAAACTATTTTGGCCAGCATGCAGGAAACCGATCCGTCTTTCCTCGATCTCCGCGCCCGGCGGCGCGCGGAAGCCGCGATCGAGGCGGCGGCAGCGGCTTACGAGTACGCCGAAGCGGAACGCGTCCGCGCGGAAGCCGAACTGGACTATGCGCGCGCCGAATGGGAACGCGCCCGCACATTGGCTGATCGCGGTACGATTTCGGCCGCACAGCTCGACCGCGCAAGGCTGGCGCTTCGCACGGAAGAAGCGGCGCTGGCAACCGCCGAGGCATCGCTTTCGGTGCGCGCGTCGGAACTCGACAATGCGCGCGCCGAGCTGATCGATCCAGGGACCGCGGGATTCGATCAACCGGCCGGCGGCACCTGCTGCGTGCCAGTCCTCGCGCCCATCAATGGCCGGGTGCTGCGCGTGTTGCACGAGAGCGAGAGCATTGTTGCTAGCGGCACGCCTCTAATAGAGGTGGGCGATCCGGAAGATATGGAGGTCGTGGTTGACCTTTTGTCCGCCGAAGCGGTGAAGGTTTCGCCCGGCGACCAGGCCTTCATTGAAGATTGGGGTGGTGAGGGGGCGCTCGCCGGCGTGGTCCGCCGCATCGAACCCTATGCCTTCACAAAGGTCTCGGCCCTTGGCATCGAAGAGCAGCGCGTCAATGTCGTGATCGATTTGTCCGAGCCGCCTGACCGCTGGCGCGGGCTGGGGCACGGTTTCCGGGTCGAAGTGCGTATCGTGGAATGGCAGAATGAGGATGTGTCACACTTGCCAATAAGCGCACTGTTTCGTCGCGGCGAGGATTGGGCCACGTTTGCCGCGGTCGAGGGCGTCGCGGAATTGCGGATTCTCGAGCTTGGCCATATCAATGCCGACTATGCCGAGTTGCGCAATGGCTTGGCGGACGGCGATCATGTGGTCTTGCATCCGAGCGATCGGATCACGGACGGTACGCCAATTGTAGAGCGGGACTTGGAATAACCGGGCGACGCGGGAGGATGGGATGAACATGCGATGGGGCTTTGCGGCGACGATTGTCGTATTGGCACTTGGTGGGGCGTCGGCGGGGGCCGAGCCATATCACGACGCCATCGATCAGGCCGCGGCCGCGCTCGATGCCAAGGTCATCGCATGGCGGCGCGATATTCATCAAAACCCGGAACTCAGCAACCGCGAATTCCGCACCGGCGAACTGGTTGCGGCGCATTTGCGGGAACTCGGTTTTGACGATGTTCGGACCGGTGTCGCGCACACCGGTGTTGTTGGTTTGCTGGAGGGCGGCAAGCTGGGCCCCGTGGTGGCGCTGCGTGCGGATATGGACGCTTTGCCCGTCACCGAGGAAACCGGCTTGCCCTTCGCATCGACTGTGCGCGCGACTTATAAGGGTCAGGAAGTCGGCGTGATGCACGCCTGCGGGCACGACGCGCATACCGCGATTTTGATGGGGGTTGCGGAACTGCTCGCCGGCATGCGGGCCGAAATTCCGGGCACCGTGAAGTTCATTTTTCAGCCGGCCGAGGAAAGTCCGCCGCCCGGCGAGGAGGGTGGCGCTCGCATGATGATTGCCGAAGGCGCCTTGGAGAACCCGACGCCGGAAGCGATCTTCGCGCTTCACGTGATACCGGCGGATCTCAACAAGGTTTACTACGCCCGCGACACGCTGCTTGCCAGTTTGGACCGGTTTACGATCACGGTGCGCGGCCGCCAAACCCACGGCGCTTTCCCTGAGCGCGGCGTCGATCCCATCGTCGTCGCATCGCAAATCGTCATGGGCCTGCAGACCATCCGCAGCCGCCAGATCGGCACCAACGACCCCGCCGTGATCAGCGTTGGACAGATCGAAGGCGGCGAACGCTTCAACATCATCCCCGACGAAGTCACCATGGTCGGCACGGTGCGGACGCTGGACGAAGATGTGCGCGCCAACATCCGCGAACGTATGAAGGTGACCGCGGAGAACATTGCCGCGGCGGCCGGCGCGACCGCCGAGGTTGTTTTCGACATTCCCTATTCTGTGACCCGCAACGATCCCGAACTCGTGGATGAAATGTTGCCGAGTTACGCGCGTGTGGTGGGCACGGAGGCCGTCATCCAACGCCCGCCGGTGATGGGTGCCGAGGATTTCTCCTTCTTCGCCCAAAAAGTCTCCGGCATGTATGTGCTGCTTGGATCGCGTCCGGCCGGCGTACCCGCGGCGGAAGCCGCCTACAATCACTCGCCGTTCTTCGATATCGACGAAGCGGCGCTGCAAACCGGCGTTCGCTTGATGGCGAGCGCGGCGCTGGATTACTTGCATCGTTGATTTCTCTACACGGCGCGGGACTAGCCTAGGACATACAGCATGAATCCCATGGACGCGGCGGCGTTGCTGGTGGTGCTTGCCGCTTTGCTCGGTTTCATCAACCACAAACTGCTCCATTTGCCGCACACCATCGGTCTCACGGTGATGGGCGCCGCGGCATCGCTGCTCGTCGTGTTGGCCGACAAATTCGTGCTCCATACCGGGCTCGGCGAGGCTTTGCGCGAGTTGGTGACCGGCATCGATTTTCATGCGGCGCTGATGGAAGGCATGTTGTCCTTTCTGCTGTTTGCGGGCGCGCTGCATGTCGATTTAAGCGGCTTGCTCCGCCGCAAATGGGCGGTCGGCACCATGGCGACGATCGGCGTTGTGATCTCGACCGCACTGGTAGGATTCGGCTTCAAAGGCCTGACGCTCCTGTTCGGCATCGACTTGCCGCTGATTTGGTGCTTGGTTTTCGGCGCGCTGATCAGCCCGACCGACCCGGTAGCGGTCTTGGGCATTCTCAAGTCGGCGAATGTGCCGCCAAGCCTCGAAGCCAAGGTGGCGGGCGAGAGCTTGTTCAATGACGGCGTCGGCGTCGTGGTGTTCGCAATATTGCTCGCGGCCGCGGCCAGCGGTGAGCCACTTTCGCTGGCGCACGCTGGCGAGATCTTCCTGTTCGAAGCCATTGGCGGCGCGGTTTTCGGGCTGGTGCTCGGATGGATCGGCTACCGCGCCATCAAGATGATCGACGAGCATAATCTCGAGGTTCTGATCACGCTCGCGCTCGTTATGGGCGGCTATGCGCTGGCTCATCGGCTGCACCTCTCGGGTCCGGTCGCCATGGCGGTGGCGGGTCTGCTGATCGGCAATCATGGCTTGACCTACGCCAAGTCGGACAAAACGCGAGAGCATCTGCACCGTTTCTGGTCGTTGCTCGACGAGGTGTTGAACTCGGTATTGTTCCTGCTCATCGGCCTCGAAGTGCTCGTGATCGCAGCGGAACTACCGCCGATCGTGCTTGGCGTGCTGGCGATTGTGATTGTGTTGGCGGCGCGCGCGGTAGCGGTCGGCGTGCCATTTGTCGTCCTGCGAAATTTTAAGCCGTTTACGCGCGGGGCTTATCCGATACTGGTTTGGGGCGGATTGCGCGGCGGCATTTCGATCGCGCTCGCATTGTCGCTGCCGCCGGGCGAAACCAAGGATGTCATTTTGACCGCCACCTATGTGGTGGTGTTGTTCTCGGTGATCGTCCAAGGCGCCACCATTGGCAAGGCCGCCAAACGGTTCGTGCGGGATGCGGAGTAACAACAAGCTGGGAGGGTTCGATGGTCGACACATTGTATGACAAAGGGTTGGAGATCCGCCGCAAAGTGCTCGGGCCCGAGCATGTCGATCGGGCCATCAAGAATGCGGACGATTTCAGCCAGCCGATGCAACAGCTGGTCACGGAATATTGCTGGGGCGCGGTCTGGGGCCGCGACGGCCTGTCTCAGAAAACGCGCAGCATGCTCAATCTCGCCATGCTGACCGCGCTCAACCGCGAGCATGAGTTCAAATTGCACGTGCGCGGCGCGCTCAACAACGGCGTGACCCGCGCTGAGATTTCCGAAATCCTGCTGCATTGCGCGATCTATTGCGGCGTCCCGGCGGCGATCAGCGGCTTCCGAGCCGCTAAGGAAGTCTTCGACGAGCTGGACTGACCTGTGGCGAACAAGGCGATTGTCGCGGGCGCGACCGGGATTGTCGGGCGCTACCTGATCGCGCATTTGAAGCAGGTCGGCGGATGGGACGTGGTCGGCCTGGCGCGGACGCCGGACCAGTCGGTCGACGGCGTCGAATGGCTCGATGTCGATTTACTCGATCGTCATGCGTGTGCGGAACGACTTGGCGCGGTGTCCGATGCCACGCATGTGTTTTATGCGGCCCGCGCCGCGCGCGACGCGATCGATCGAGAGAATGCTGACAACGCCGCCATGCTGGTCAATTTGATTGAAGCGTTGGAACCGGTTTCGCCGGCGCTCGCGCACATCAATTTGGTTCACGGCACCAAATGGTATGGCAGTCACCTCGGTTCTTTCCGTTCGCCGGCGCGTGGGGCCGATCCGCGCGGTCCCGGACCCTATTGGTATTTCGATCAGCAGGATTTCATAAAGGACCGTCAGGCCGGCAAGCGTTGGACCTGGTCGGCACTCCGCCCGCACTTTGTCAGCGGCGTCTCGACCCGTCATCCCCATAACATTTTGGGCGTTCTCGCCGTCTACGCGGCGGTGTGTCGGGAACTTGGCCGACCCTTGGATTTTCCCGGGCCGAAGGCGCGTTTCAACACACTGACCCAGCTGACCGATGGGCATTTGCTGGCGCAAGCGATGGTGTGGGCCGGCACCGCGCCGCAATGCGCGAACCAAGCCTACAACATCGGCAATGGCGACAATGTTCGGTGGCGGTATCTGTGGCCGATGATAGCCGAGCTGTTTGGCCTCGAGCTCGGCGACGTTGGCACCATCGATCTGCCCACGTTCATGGCCGACAAAGAAGAACTGTGGGACGAGATGGTCGCGCGATATGAACTTCAGCCCTTTTCACTGAACGAACTCGCAAGCTGGCAATACGGCGCTTTCGCGTTCGGCGTCGGCTGGGACGACTTGTCCTCAACCGTCAAAGCGCGGCAACACGGGTTTCACGCCGCGTTCGACAGCTTCGACATGGTGCGCGACATGATTGGCGAATATCGCCGCCAGCGGCTTATTCCGTAGGCGCGCTTGCGTCCTGGCTGCCGGCATTGCGCATAGCCACCAAGTGCATGCGCAAGGCGCCAAACATGTTCTTTGCGTGCATGCGCACCGGCACCGGTGGTGCGCCCTCGAGTGCTGGCGCAAGATAGATTGTGATCTGCTCGGGATAGCGCTTCTCGAACCGGCCTTTCCGAAACCCGGCGATACGTTCGATGCCAACGTGGCACTCAACCGCCGGCCCCGCATAAGGCGCATAGCGTGTCGCCTTGAGCTCGGTTTCACCGGCGTGCGCCGAGCTCAAATTGTACCGGCGCTTGCCGTCGAACACTTTGACAGCGGCGTCGCACCGGCCCGTGGAACCGAGCGTTTCCATCAGCGTCATCATGGCGCTCGGCGGATCGACCGTCGCTGTGGTCATGTCGGCGGGCAGTGGGTCGGACGGCGCTTCGTGCGCCGGCACGTAGTTTACGTCCGGGGCTTGGCCGTCACGATAGGTCAAGGTCACCGTCTTGCCGTCATCATCATCGTCTTGACCGCTGATGCCCTGAAAGCGCCGCGGGTTGGCCATGGCATTCTGGGTCACGCCTTCGCTTTCCGCCCGATAGCGTGCGTCGACGAACGCGCCGATAAAACCGTCCGTCGCGGCGTCCACCGTCATGCGATAGCCAGCTTGGCCGTCCCGCGCCAACAGCGTGGTCATGCTCATCGCGTGCAAACCGCCGAGGAAAATCTCATAGTCGAGCTCCACCGCCGAGGCGTCATCCGCCGAGGTGGCCGGCACCGTGGAGCCGGAGAACAAAACCGCCAAGAGCGCAACCACGCAACGTGGCACCGCGGTATTGCGTTCCGGCAATTGAAAGTGCGACGTAAGTGCGGACATTGGCTTTCCTCTCTTCGCCCTCGCGTCGTTTGTCTCCGCAGACGTCTAAAGATAGGGGCCGCGCGCGCCTATTGCGGCATGCGGCCAGGAATTGTGAACAGTTTCTGTTCTTCCTCGTCGTGCACAAAGGCGAAGATGTCAGCCAACTCATCCGGCGTAATCTGGATGCGATAGCCGAGGTCTTCTTCTTGAAGCGTGATCATCTGTTTGGCACCGCGCCACATGCGCGCGGAAAAGACGAACGGATCCGGCTCAATCGGCATGCGTGACGCATCCAGCGGCGGGGCCTTGCCGCGCTGGCCGCCAACGCCGTTCATCTCGTGGCAAATGACGCAACCTTTCGTGGCATACAAAAGCCGCCCGTTGGTCGCGTCCATCGGCGGTAGTTTGACGGTCAATTCGGATGGACGAAGCAGAGACTCGTCGACGGACAGGACATCGTCTTGCGCCGCCGCGGTTCCGAAAATCCAAAGAGAGATCAACGCGGCCGCAACGCCCATGCGGGATGCGGCGGGCCAATGCACAAACAATCGGTTGAGATACATGCAGGTCTCCTGGAACCCGGCGTCTGAAATTATTGGCAAATCTTAGATCATCTGCCGGCGCCACGCGAACCGTGCCGCTAGTACTCGATGCAGATTTTTCCGAAATGGCGGCCTTCGGGCAAGGCGCCCAGGGCCTCGGCCGCCGCGTCGAATGCGTAAACCCGCTCGTCGATCACCGGATCCAAGCCATTTTGGTTGATTGCCCGGATCATCTCTTCGAGCATATCGCGGTTACCGATCGTGATGCCTTGGAGCCGGATATTCCGGGTGACGACAAGCCCGAGGTTGAGCTCGGCGAGCCCGCCGGACAGAACGCCGATCATGCCGATCATGCCGTCGACGCGGACTGCCCGCAGGGATTGTTCGAGACTCCGTGCCCCGCCGACTTCGACGACCAGATCGACACCCCCACCGCCGGCGAGCGCGCGCGCCGTGCGGCCCCAGTTTTCGTCTTCCGCATAGTTGATGACATGATCCGCGCCGAGCGCCTCGAGGCGCGCAAGCTTGGCCGCGCTCGATGAGGTCGCGATCACCCGCGCGCCATGCATCTTGGCGAATTGCAGGGCGAACAGAGATACCCCGCCGGTGCCTTGGATGACCACCACGTCGCCGGACTTCACTTGGCCTTGTGTCACGACGGCGCTCCACGCCGTGATCGCGGCGCACGGCAACGTCGCGGCCTGCCGAAAATCATAGCCCTTGGGCGCCTTCACGACACCAGACGCGTCCAGAACCATGAATTCCTGGAGCACACCATCGTGCGGGCCGCCGAGCATACCCGGCCAATAGTCTTCTTTCAGCGGGCCCGTGATCCAAAGCTGCCAAAACGCCGGGCAAACCACATCCCCCGCTTTGACCCGTGTCACGCCGTCGCCGACCGCTACCACTTCGCCGGCACCGTCGGACACCGGAACCAGCGGCAACTCGCCGGAGCGGCGGCCGTAGCCCCGCTGAACCATGACCGTGTCGCGAAAATTGAGCGAGGCGGCCTTCATGGCGATCAGTACCTGGCCGGGCCCCGGTTCCGGCTGCGGGCGTTCCGCCAGCCGCAAGTGTTCGAGACCCCAATCGTCGCGCAGTTCCATGACCCTCATAAATCGCCTCCCGCTGGCTTCGAAGC
The DNA here is from genome assembly GCA_028289725.1 of Alphaproteobacteria bacterium. GTDB lineage: Bacteria > Pseudomonadota > Alphaproteobacteria > UBA7887 > UBA7887 > JAKZSU01. The sequence goes on along the minus strand of JANQOH010000348.1, from coordinate 445 downwards.
GGCCTCTATATACGCGGTTCGGCCGATACCCAACAAATCGCGCCATGTTTGCGCCGAAGCTGCGCTAAACTGTCGCCGGAACAAGGGAGATGGCTATGGCGTTGGCGGAACGAAGCGCGGATCGGTCGGTTCGCGACCAGGTGTCGGACGAGGAGTGGCAGATTCGTGTGGAACTGGCGGCTGTCTATCGTCTGGTGGCCCATTTCGGCTGGGACGATTTGGTATTTACCCACGCCTCGGCGCGCGTGCCCGGCGAGGACGGCACCCTTCTCATCAACCCCTTTGGACTGTTGTTTGACGAAATCACCGCGAGCAACCTGGTGAAGGTGGACCGAGACGGCAACACGGTGATTGCGTCCGAGTATGAGGCGAACATGCCCGGATTTGTCATACACGGCGGCGTGCTTGGCGCGCGCCCGGACGTCAATTGTGTGATTCACCTCCA
>JANQOH010000074.1 GCA_028289725.1 Alphaproteobacteria bacterium | reverse complement strand
CGCTTTCTATTTCATCGAGATGAACACACGCATCCAGGTCGAGCATCCGGTGACCGAAATGATCACCGGTCACGACCTGGTTCAATTGATGATCCGCATTGCCGGGGGCGAAAAACTGACGCTCAAGCAAGAAGACATCAAACTGTGCGGGCATGCCATCGAATGCCGCATCAATGCCGAAGACCCGGCGATGGATTTTATGCCCAATCCCGGTGCGGTCAGCGCCTACAGCGCACCCGAAGGCGAGGGCGTGCGCTTCGATACGATGCTGTTTGAAGGCTATAATGTCCCGCCATTCTACGATTCCTTGCTTGGCAAACTAATTGTCTCCGGCAAGGATCGCGAAGCGGCGATCGATCGCATGCAAGCCGCGCTGGCGGATCTCAAAATCGATGGCCTGAAAACGACCACGCCATTGCATCAACAACTGGCGGGCGACGCGGATGTTCGTGCCGGCCGCTATCACACCCAGTTTCTCGAGCCATGGCTCGAGGCCAATCCGATCTCGTCCGATTGACGTAAGGGAGGCGGACTGCCCATGAAAACGCGCTATTCGTTTGGCGGTGACGAGCATATTTTCTGCGAAGTCGACGAAGGCATGTCGCTGGAAGCGTTCTTCAAGAGCTTGTCCATGACCAATGCGGTCCGCGACAGTCAGATTCGCGGCGTGACCGAAATTTGCCCGGCCAACGCCTCATTCCAAATCAAGTTCGATCCCGACCAAATCAGCCCCGATGACATGCTGGCCGAGCTCAAGACGCTCGAAGAACAAGCCGCCTCCGCGGACCATACGTTGGATACCCGGATTATCGAGGTTCCCGTGTTTTACAACGACCCGTGGACGCACGACACCCTGATGCGGTTCCGCGAACGCCACCAGGATCCGAACGGCACAGATCTCGAATATTCCGCCCGCATCAACAATTTCGACTCCGTCGACGATTTCGTCGCGGCGCATTCGGGTTCGCCGTGGTTCGTGTCCATGGTTGGCTTCGTTGCCGGCTTGCCGTTTCTTTATCAGACCGTGGAGCGGGCAAAGCAGATCGAAGTGCCGAAGTATCTCCGGCCGCGCACGGACACGCCAAAGCTCACGGTCGGTTATGGCGGCTGCTTCAGCGCGATCTATTCGGTGCGGGGGGCGGGCGGTTATCAGATGTTCGGCATTACGCCGATGCCGATCTACGATCCGAAGCAGGAGATCAATTATCTCCAAGACTTCATGATTTTCTTCAAACCCGGCGATTTGGTGAAGTTCAAATCGGTCGATCGCGACGGCTACGACGCGGCGCTCGCCGAAGTGGAAGCGAACAAGTTCGAACCGCTCATTCGGCCGGTGAAGTTTTCCTTGGACGACTTCAATAAAGACGCGGCGGCCTACAACGCCAAGCTCGAGGGGGCGCTCTATGACAATTAAAGTTCTAGAAGCCGGCCTGGCGACCAGCGTTCAAGATCAAGGCCGTCCCGGCTATTACCATCTCGGCATTCCGGTGTCGGGCGGCATGGATCTCTATGCTCTGACGGCAGCTAATCTGTTGGTCGGCAATCCGGCCGACGCCGCAGTGCTCGAAGCGACGTTCCTCGGCCCAGAGCTCGAATTCACCAAAGATGCGGTGGTCGCGGTTACGGGCGCGGAGATGACCCCCCGCGTTGATGGCGTCGATCAAGAGACGTGGCTGTCCTTCGCAGTCAAAGCGGGCCAAGTGCTCAGCTTCGATTTCTTGAAAGGCGGCGCGCGCGCTTACATCGGTATTTCCGGCGGCGTGGACGTTCCGGTCGTGCTCGGCAGCCGGTCGACCTATGCGCTCGGCGCTTTAGGCGGATTCGACGGCCGCCCGCTGCAGAAAGGCGACGAGGTCCCAATTGGTTCGGGCGGCGGAACCGCTGGCAAGAGTCTTTCGGAAGCGCTGCGCCGTGGCCCCGGAAGCAATGTTGAACTGCGCATGCTCACCGGCATTTACTGGCATCGCGTGACCGACACGGCCGGCGCGCGTTTTCTCAGCGACACGTGGAAGGTCGCGCCGGAGGCCGATCGGATCGGGTACAGGTTCCGCGGCGGCGAACCGCTTTCTTTCGTCGAGCGCGAACAACCGTTCGGCGCCGGGTCGGATCCGAGCAATATCGTCGATGGTTGTTATCCCTATGGCTCGATCCAGGTTCCGGGCGGTACTGAACCCATCGTGCTTCATCGGGATGCTGTGTCCGGCGGCGGCTATTTCATGCTCGGCACGGTGATTTCGGCGGACATGGATTTCATCGGCCAATTGCAGCCGCATACGCCGACCAAGTTCGTCTCGGTGACCATGGAGGAAGCCTTGGCGGCGCGCGCCGACCGCAGCGCCATGCTCGCCAAAATGCGCGACGAACTGGCCTAACGCGCTAAGGGGGGGCTAGGCGCCGGCGTCGTAGTCAATCGGCGTCTTGTGCCAGCCCTCGTCGTGCTTCCGCCAATAGACTTCTTTGAGGCGGCTTGAAATCGGGCCCGGCCGATCATTGCCCTTGATGCGCCCATCGATCCGTGCGCACGGCATTACGCCGCCGGCCGTGGTCGCGGTGAACACTTCGTCGGCGTCGAGCAGTTCCTGCGCGCTGAGCGGCCGCACCTGGTACGGAATGTCCAGCAAGTCGCACAGTTCGCCGACCGATTTGCGCGTGATGCCTTCAAGCGCGCCTTTGTCCGGGCTGACCACGGCGCCGTCGATGACAGCGAAGACGTTGAACCCCGGGCCTTCGGTGACGTAACCCTCGGCGTCGAGCAATACGGCGGTGTCCGCGCCCTGGTCGTCGGCCTCGAATTGCGCGCGGATCAGGTCGCCCCAGTGATAATTCTTGATCGTCGGGTCGACCGACGCGATCGGTATGCGCTGGGTTTTCGCGATCACAAGATGCGCGCCGCGTTCTTGAACGTCCTGCGCGATGACATCCATCCACGGCAGGGCGTAACCGATGAAGCGGTTGGTCAGCAGGCCGGGTTTGCGCGGCATGCCCGGCAGAGGGACACCGCGGGTGGTGATCATCGCGACATAGGCGTCTTGCAGGCCGGCCTTACGCACGCATTCGGTGAGGATTTCCGCGACCTCTTCCTTGCTGTGCGGGATGGTCATGCGCAGCCCCTCCATCGACCGCCAAAACCGGTCGAGATGGTCCTGCAGCCGGAAGAAACCGCCTTGCCAAACGTGCACGACGTCATAGGTCACGTCGGACTTGTTGAAGCCCCAGTCGAGAACCGAAACCGAAACCTCGGCGATCGGCCGATATTCGCCGCCCACAAAGCCGCATCCGGCCGCGTACCGTTCATCCGCGCGGTTCGACGTGATGGTTCTGATCTCGTTCATTGCCTCGGTCCTTCCTTGCCATCGATCCACGCGGCCACATACCATCGCCGCGCCGAACGCCTAGTGGAGCACGAAAGAGGGGCCGAGAGAACCATGAATAGCAAAACCCCCGCAACGCCCCGCCTTGACGCCGCCAAGGCCGCGATGATCGCCAAGACGCGGAAATGCGGCGAAATGACCGGCGACCGCGAAGCAATCTTGTTTTCCGGCATGCGCGCCAACATGCTGATGCCGCACCCGATTTACATCGCGTCGGGGGAAGGCGCGCGGGTCCGCGATATCGATGGTAACGAATATATCGACACGTGCATGGGCTTTGGTGTGTGCGTGCTCGGGCATCGTCAGCCCGACGTCTCGGCAGCGATCAAGCGGGTATCCGACTCGGGTTGGCATTTCGGCATACATTCCGAGGAACAATTGCCGCTCGCACGCATGCTGCAAGACGCGATCCCATGCGCGGACCGCATTCTATTTTGCAACACGGGCTCGGAGGCAACGAGTTACGCCATGCGCGCGGCGCGCGCGTTCACCGGCAAGGATAAGATCGGCATCTTCAACGGCTACTGGCACGGCATGCACGACTATTGCATGGTGGCGCCGACGCCCAAACCATCGCGCGACCGCCCCGTCGGCGAAGACATCAGCACCGGTGTGCCGCAGGCGGTGCACGACCTGATCGTGCCTCTGCCGTACCGCAATGAAAGCGCGCTCGACATTATTCGTGAGAACGCCGACGACCTGGCGATGGTGGTGATCGAGCCGGTGCAGCATTCGAACCCGCAAAGCGATATCGCCGATTTTCTCCGCGCAGTCCAAGATGTGTGCCGGGAATGCAAAATCGTTTTTATGCTCGACGAAATGGTTACCGGCTTCCGCATCGCCTATGGCGGCGGCCAGGAATATTTCGGTATCACGCCCGACATGGCGACCTTGGGCAAAGCGTGCGGCGGCGGCCTTCCGATTGGGGTCATTGCCGGCCGCGAAGACATTATGCGCATGTACTTGCCGCCCGAAGGTCAGCAGGGCGTGTTCACCGGCGGGACTTTCACCGGCAATCCACTCAGCATGGCCGCCGGCGCAGCGGCCGTCGCTTACATGGCCGATCATCCGGAAATCTACGCACACATGGCGGCGCAAGGCGATCGATTGGCGAAAGGATTTAACGATTATTGCACCGCTAACAATATGCCGGTCCACATGGGCAATGTCGGGTCAATGTTTCACATCTATTTTCAATCTTCGCCCGTCGCCAGTAGCTTCGACATCGACGAAGTATCCCTGGCCGACGCGCACAAAGCGTTTGCCCTTCACGCTCTGGAGTTGGGCGTCCTGATTTCCGGCGGCAACCGCTACTACATTTCCGCTGCGCACGATGCGGAGACCATCGACACGATGATCAGCGTCTTCCAGGAATCCCTGGCGCGCGTGCGCGAAGACGGCTTACTTTGACGCGTCGGTTCAGCCGCGACGTTACGTCACGCTCTTCTCCTTAATGATCAAAACGCCGGTCTCGGACCTTTGAAGCGATTGACCGGGGAGCACCAAGGTCGTGGTCGTCGCCTCCTCAACGAGCAGGGGGCCATCGACTGGTTCCGCGACGGGAAGTCTTTCGCGATCCATGACGGGGCAATCGACCCAGCCGTCACCGTCCCCCAGATACAGCCGGCGTTCGCCTTTGCGCGCCGCAGCAACCGTCGCCCCATCGGCATCGACGGCGCCGAGCCCAACGACACTGCTGATTAGTTCGGCTTGAAGGTGCAGGTTGGTGATTTCGACATCGCTGTCCGTGAGCTTAAACGTGTAGGCGGTTTCGTGAGCGGCATGGAACGAGGTGAGAAAGTCCTCTAGACCTCCATCCGGATCGTAAGCGGCCCCGACGGAATGCTCTTGACCGGCATAGCGCGCTTCGATGCTGTAGTGCAGCCGAAGCTCTTCCATAGTGTCGGCGCCGAAATAGGCAACGGCCTGGTCCACGAGTTTTTCGAACGCCGTGTGCGCCAGTGCCAACCCCTCATCATCGACTTTGTGAAACAGGGTCTGGCGCAGGTCGGTCTTTGGCAGCGCGGCCAGCATGCCCCACGCGGAAAAAATGCCGGGGAAGACGGGGATGATGGTCGAACGCACGTTCAGGTCGCGCCCCAAACGCGCGGCCAGCATCGGCCCGGCGCCGCCGGATACCACAAACGCGAGGTCGCGTGGATCATGCCCGCGTTGCACCGTGACCAGCTTCAAGGCGTTGATCATGTTGGCTTCGGCGATGCGGATCACCGCCGCCGCGGCGTCCTCGATTGTGCCGCCCAAGCGGTCGGCCAACGGTTGAAACGCCCGCCGGGCGCCGTCGAGGTCTAGCGTCATTTGGCCGTTGGCGAAATTGTCGGGATCGAGAATGCCGGTGACCAATTTCGCGTCCGTTAAAGTCGGTTCCGTACCGCCGCGCGCGTAGCACACCGGGCCCGGCGTCGATCCCGCGCTTTGCGGGCCGACGTGCAGAATGTCGCTTTCGTCCATCCACGCTTGCGATCCGCCGCCCGCGCCGATCTCAACAATATCGACCACGGGCACTTGGACCGGATAACCCGGCGATATGCGGCTCCATTCCAGCTTGTATTGGCTGGCGAGCTGCGGCCGGCCGTCGCGCACCAAAGAGCATTTCGCCGTGGTTCCGCCGACATCGAGGGAAAGAATATCGTTGGTGCCCAGCGCCGCGCCAATGCGCACCGCGCCAGCAATCCCGCCGGACGGGCCGGATTCCACGAGGGTCAACGGTTGTTCGCGCACGTGCTTAAAGGTCGCGATGCCACCGTTTGATTGCATGGCGAAGTAATCGCAATTGACGCCTTTCGCTGCTAATTTTTCTTCGAGACTCGCGAAGTAGCGGCTGATGATCGGTTGCACATAGGCGTTCATCACTGCGGTATTCGTCCGCTCATATTCGCGCCATTGACGTGAAATCTGGTTGGAAGTCGAGACATTGACCTCGGGAAGCAGGGCGCGCAGTCGCTCCGCGCACCGTTCCTCATGGGCGTCGTTGGCGTAGCTGTGGAGAAACACCACGGCGATCGCTTCGATGCCCTCTGTCTTGCAGGTATCGGCGATCGGGCCGATTTCGTCTTCGGCCAATGGCGTATGAATCTCGCCCTCGGCGTTCATCCGTTCGGTGATTTCGAAGCGATACCGCCGCGGAACATAAGGCGCGGGCGTGCGCGCATGCAGGTTATACAGGTCCGGGCGATTGCCGCGCCCAATTTCCAGTACGTCGCGAAAACCCCGCGTGGTCACCAACGCA
>JANQOH010000263.1 GCA_028289725.1 Alphaproteobacteria bacterium | reverse complement strand
GTCGCGGTGGTCTGGCAAACCGAGGTTGGGCCGGGCAGTGCGCTGGGCGGCATGGAATGGGGCTCGGCGACCGACGGCGAGCGGATATATGTGGCGGTTGCGAATTTCGCCAAACGTTCCTGGACCTTGCGCGGCGCCGGAGCCGATGCCGGAAAACGGATCTATCATGGTTTTTGGAGCGCGCTCGACGCGGCGACCGGCGAAATTCTATGGCAGACCGCCGATCCCAACCTAGGGTTCTCCGCTATGGCGGCGGTGACCGTGGCCAACGGCGTGGTGTTCGCCGGATCGATGGCAAGCGGACCGAAAGCCGATACCATGTTTGCCCTCGATGCTGCGACCGGCGCGATCTTGTGGCGGTTTGCGAGCGGCGGATCGGTGGCCGGCGGCGCGGCCGTGGCCGATGGTGTGGTTTATTGGGGCTCGGGATACCGGCTCTGGGGCGGACGCAGCAACAACACGCTCTATGCGTTCGAAGTCAAATGACGGAGCGGTGAGAAGCTAGAAGGAGGCTGGTGTGGGATACGGATCGGCTTTGACGCGACGTTGGTCGTTGGTGTGGCTCGCTGCGTTTGTATGGGTGTCGACGGCGGCCGAAGCGGTTGAGCGCAAGGCGATCGACATCTGGAGCGATGGCACACGCATGTCCGGCGACTTGTGGCTGCCCAACGGCTTCGGCGACGGACACGATCGTCCGGCAATCTTGATGACCCATGGCTGGGGCGGCGAACGCGCCCATTTGAACAGTCGATACGCGCCAAAATTTGCGGGCGGCGGCTTCGTGGTGCTGACGTTTGATTATCGTGGTTGGGCCGATAGCGACAGCCGTCTCGTCCTGGTCGAGGATCAACCAAAACCCGATTCCGACGGCATTGTCACGGTACGTGCTAGGGCGATCCGCGAGGTCGTGGACCCGCGCGACCAAATTCGCGACATCACCAGCGCGCTGGATTATTTGGCCGGAGAGCCGGGTGTCGATGTGGCGCGGATCGGCATCTGGGGCACGAGTTACTCAGGCGGTCACGTGATCCATCTCGGCGCGCATGATGAACGTGTCGCGGCAATCGTTAGCCAAGTCGGCTATCAGGGCGTCGGTTGGTCTTCAGAGCGCTTTCGGTTCGCGCGCCAACGCGGGACTGAGAAGGCACGCGGCGCGATCGATCCGATTCCGCAAGGCATCGACACGGTGCCGAACCTGCGCGGCACCCCGGACCTCGCGAAAATGGCGGGCTACCGACCGATCGATGTGGCGGCAAGTGTCACGGCGCCGACGCTGATCATCGACGTCAATGGCGAGGAATTGTTCGACCGCACGAAGAACGGCCTCGCCGTGTATGAAATCATCAAGGCGAACGCCACCGCCGAATACAAAGCCTATACCGGCAAACACTACGACATTTATTCGCGGCACCACGACGCGTCATCGTCGCTCGCGCTCGACTGGTTCACGCAGCATCTGATGACCGAATAGTGGTTTCCCGGGCTAAGAGACGCCATCCGGAAGTTGGACCAGCGTCAAGACATTTCCGGCGGGGTCCAAGATGTGCGCGAGCCAAGCGCCCCATGGCTGCTGCTCTGGTTCGGCATCGAACCGAACGCCTTTGTCGCGGAGCGCTTTGTGCGCGGCGTGGATATCGGGGACGGTGAATGAGACGCCGACAAAGCGGCCGATGAGTGCGTGTTCCTCCGCATCGGCCGGATCTGCTAGCTCCACGACCAGATCGGCCGAGCCGGTGTCGAAAACGAGGACGCTGTCGTCGGCAAGGGTTTCGGTTAGGCCGAGCTGATCCCGATAGAAGGCGCGCGCGGGCGCCAATTCGGTCACAAAGACGCGCACCGCCGAGATTGGGCCGATTTTCATGACGCGAGAACCCTCGAATTGGTGTTCATTCTACGCCGCGCGGATCATGGCGGCGGCCTTTTCGCCGATCATGATCGTGGGGGCGTTGGTGTTGCCGGTGGTGAGTGACGGCATGATCGAAGCGTCGGCCACGCGCAAGCCTTCAAGGCCGCGCACGCGCAGCTCGGGATCAACCACGGCCATGGCGTCCGTGCCCATTTTGCAGGTGCCGACCGGGTGATAGAGGGTCGTGCCGGTTTCGCGCGCGAAAGCGGCGACGGACGCATCGCTTTCCACATCGGGGCCCGGGCTGAGTTCAGCGGCCGAATAGTCGGCGAAAGGCGGCGCGGCCAAGATGCGGCGCGAGGCGCGGATGCCGGCGGTGAGCACGCGCACATCGTCGCTATCCGACAAGTAGCGCGGGCGTATTTCCGGCCGCGCGA
>JANQOH010000262.1 GCA_028289725.1 Alphaproteobacteria bacterium | reverse complement strand
GCACGTAGGTCCCGATCATCACGCGCCGACGGACTTCCGGCCCGAAGCCTTCGCCCCGCGTGCGCTCATACTGATCGTTGAGATCTTCGCCATCGACGCGCAGGCCGTACTTCACGCCATCGTAGCGCGCTAGGTTCGACGACGCCTCCGCCGGCGCGATGATGTAATAAGTTGGCAAAGCGTATTTTGTGTGCGGCAGGCTGATCTCCACGATCTCCGCCCCCGCATCACGCATCCATTCGATGCCTTTCTGCCAGAGGCTCTCGATCTCATCCGCCATGCCGTCGATCCGATATTCGGCGGGAATACCGATCTTCAGGCCCCGAATGTCGCCGGTGAGCGCCGCTTCGTAATTGGGCACCGGCACATCGACCGAGGTCGAATCCTTCGGGTCATAACCCGCGATCGCGCCCAGGGTGATCGCCGTATCGCGCACGGTTCGGCCAAATGGTCCGGGCTGGTCGAGCGAACTCGCAAACGCCACGACGCCCCAGCGCGAGCAACGCCCATAGGTTGGCTTCATGCCGACAACCCCGCAGAACGCCGCCGGCTGACGGATCGATCCGCCCGTGTCGGTGCCGAGCGAAACGGGCACGGCGCGCGCCGCCACCAGGGCCGCCGATCCGCCGGAGCTGCCGCCTGGCACCATGGCCCGATTGTCGCCGGCGCGGCGCCAGGGATTCTCGGTTGCCTTGTAGTGGCTCGTGATCGTCGACGAACCCATGGCGAATTCGTCCAAGTTCGTCTTGCCCGTCATCACGGCACCGGCCGCGAGCAAGTTCGCGGTGACCGTCGATTCATAAGGCGGGGTAAATCCGTCCAAGATGTGCGACCCGGCAGTCGTCAAGACGCCTTCGGTACAAAACAGATCCTTGATGGCGACCGGAATGCCGTCCAGAGGCAAAGCCTCGCCTTTCGCCCGGCGCTCGTCGGAACGTTGCGCGGCGGCGCGCGCATGATCCGGGGTCGTCGTGATATAGGCGTTGAGCGGCGCCGCCTGCTCAGTGGCACTAATATGCGCATCTGCCAGCTCGACCGCGCTGAAATCGCCTTTGGCCAGACCATCGCGCATTTCGGCCAAGGTAAGTCCCGCGAGCGCCATTATTCGATCACCTTCGGCACGACGAAAAAGTGGTCATGCTTCTCGGGCGCATTCGCGACGATCTTGTCCGGATAGCCGCCGTCCGTGACGACATCGTCGCGCTTCGGCAATTCCACCTCGACGACGCTGGTCATCGGTTCAACGCCTTCGATGTCGACCTCGTTCAGCTGCTCGATCCAGCCGAGTATGTTCGACAGCTCCCCGGCAAGGTGATCGAGTTCCTCGTCCGGGACCCTGATCCGCGCCAATTTGGCGATGCGCGCTACCGCCGCTCTATCGAGCGCCATTGTCTGATTCCATCGTTGATTGAACCTTCGCGACCGCCCGGAATATGCCGATGGCGGGCGCGCGGACCCTATCATCGGGCCCGGCGGGCGGGCAAGCACGCGTCGCCGTATCCGATGCCGATTTCGAGCGACGCCGCAAGGGCGTAGACTTATCCAAGACCCCATACCGACACGCCGATGGAGACTTAATGATGGCCATCAAACCGACCGCCGCGCTCGCCAAGATGCCGAATGCCGGACCCGACCCCAACCACCGGGTCGATATTGAGCCAAGCCCCCGTCGCGTCCGCGCCGTCTTTAATGGCGAGACGATCGCGGACAGCACTGACATGAAACTCGTTTTCGAAACCCGCCACCTGCCGGTCTATTATTTTCCGCGCACGGATGTCCGGATGGACCATCTTACGGCCACGGATCACCATTCGCATTGCCCCTACAAAGGGGATGCATCCTACTGGACGGTCACGGTCGGCGACCGCAACGCCGAAAATGCGGTGTGGAGCTATCTCGATCCGATTGGAGGCGTGAGCGGCTTGAAAGACCACATGGCCTTTTATTGGAACAAGATGGACCATTGGTACGAAGAGGATGAAGAGATCTTCGTCCACGCTCGCGATCCCTATAGCCGCGTCGATGTCGTCGAAAGCCGGCGGCCCGTCAAAGTTGTGCTCGGGGGCGAGACCGTGGCGGAAACGACCAACGCGCGTTTCCTATTCGAAACCGGTCTGCCAACGCGTTACTACATTCCGGCCGCCGACGTCCGCACAGACTTATTCCTGCCGAGCGAAACGACATCGCAGTGCCCCTACAAGGGCACGGCGCATTACCACGCGATAAAGATTGGCGATAAAACCTTCGAAGACGCCGTCTGGTACTATCCGGAGCCCATCGCCGAGTGCCCGCGCATCAAAGACTATTTGTGCTTTTACAACGAGCGGGTCGACGCGATTTTCGTGGACGGCAAAGAGGTGTCGAAACCACGCACCAAGTGGTCGGAAAATTAACGACGGTAATTCGGACCTATACCGGCTGCACCCCGAACAAGCCGATCACCAAGCCCATGACCAACAGCACACCGAGCCAGTGCCCGGCATCGATCACGGTCAGCGACCAGCGCGCCGACTGAAAGCGGTGATTGACGATCATGGTGGTCAACACAAAGCCGAACCAGACCAGCGCCCCACTGAACATGGCGCGCCCGACCGTGACTTCGCCCAAGTGGCCGACCAAGCCCGCGAGCATCCACGCCATGACAAGCTGGCAGACGAACGCCGCGATGAAGGGAAGCGGTGTTGGCTTCGGCCGTTCGGTCATGCCGAGCGCGGCGACCCACCGCTTGCCCAGAGCCATGTACCAAACCGAACCGAACGCGAACCCCGCCACCGCCGCGACCAGAACGGCCAAATAACTGGTTCCCGAAAACATCATCGCTTCGCTCCTGGGGCGTGTGACCAAGCAGATGGTGCAACCGTATACACTTCACGCGCAGACGCACGGGCGAACCTGATTGCGACGAACATATCAGCCTTCGAATGTGTCGCAGTTGCAACGCCCCCGCTACGACATGGACGACGTATCGACCAGCTTCACGTCTTTCATGCGGTAGTAGAAACCGGACAAGGAATCTTCGAGAAGTTCAAAGGTCCCGATGACGACGACTGCTTCGCTCGTCCACTCGAGCGGATCGGGTGCGATCAACTCCACGAAAGTCTGCGGTCCGCCGGGAAGACAAAACGGGCAATCCGGCGAAATCATGCTGAGCAGGCCACGCTTTTGGTCCGCGGCCAACGGCAGGAGAAACCCGACGATCTTGACCTGTTCGCCGTTTAGATCCCAAGCCGCTTTGCTGTATTCGGGCACCAAATCGATGCCCTCGTAGACCAACTCGACATCGAGCAGCAGTTCCCAGGGCACCGCGCCCTCCACTTCGGGTAACGGAAACAAGGTTTCGGTCGGCGGCGCGTTGTATTCTGTCTGGAACTCAATCGCACTTGCGACGGACGACAAACCGAGGCACGCCAAGATCGAGAATGTCGTTAGAACGCGGCGCATGTCTGGCTACATCCTAAACTGGCCTTCACCGGCCAATTCATCATTCACATAGCAGTTATTGTTGGCGAGCCTGACCCGATCCTCCGCCTCAGCGTGGCATTCGAGGCGCACATGTTTCAGCTCGATTTTGATGCGCGTCGGGCTTTCGAACGGCCGAAAGCGCGCTTCCTTGCGCGGACCGACGAATTGAACCCACCGTTCAATGACGATCTTCGCCGCCTCGTCGTGATCGTTCACAATGTCCAGCGCATCCGCCGGATTCGACCCAAGAAAAATCGGTACGATCAAAAATATTGGTAGATATCTCATGGCAATACAAAAAGTTGGCGCGAGACGGCCGCCCCGTCGAACGGCCGTCTCGCAATCCAAAAAAGTGGTTGCCTAACCGACTACCACAGCGCCACCGGGTTGCCCGGAGAACCAGTCGCACCGACCAGTTTCAAAGGCGCCCAAACGAACAGGAACTCGTAAACACCGGCTTCGAGCAGCGGTGCGAAGTCGAGATTCTCGATGTTCCAGATGCCGCGGCGGGTTTGCAGCTCCGTATGGCACGGCACGGCAAAGCCTTCCGCCTCGCCGACAGGCTGTGCATCATTCGCCGACGTATCGCCGCCAGTCAGAATGATTCTTTGCTCGGCCATATATTCGCAGGCACTAATGCCAAAGCCGGGCTCACCGGAGGTGAAGGTTGCGCGCGCAGCGGCCCGCTCTTCGGTACTCATGGACGGCCACTTCGAATTGGCCCACAGGTCGCCATGACCCGTGTACAGGAACACGCAGTCGCCCTCGCCGATTGGGTCGAGACCTTGCGCTTCGACCATGCCCTTAACGTCGTCAGCCGTAACGACACCGGGGCTGCCCAGTTCGGACGGGATCGGCAGCGGGTTCATGCCTTTGTAAGCCGGCGCGTTGAGCAAGATTCCCCGGCATACAAAGCCCTTTTCGGCCACGAACTCGACCCCAAGGTCGCCCATGCCGACCACGCGGCCACCCGCGCCTCGCTCATAGGTCTCGTCAGGATTGCGGCCATTGTAGAAAAAAGCACCCTGCGAGGTTTGCACGCCGATATGGCCCGGGCCATCGAACTGTGTCGAGACTTGACCAATTTCGGTGGTGAGCATTTCGTCGTGATAGACCAACGCGTTCTTGCCGAACGGGCCGCCCGTCGGCGTCCCGGGGATGGTCATTTGATAGGTGCGTGGGCCAAACAGCGGCACTTCGGACTGATAGAGTTTACCGAGTGTCGCGGTTTTGCCTTCCTTCACGAGACCGATCGCTTTCATCACGATCGCGGGCGTCGTGCGGTTCGGCGCGCCAACTTTATCGTCCGCGCCCCATTCTGTCGGCGCCCAGTTTTCGTCCAACGGCTTGTCGCTGACTTGCGCGTTGGCCGTGGCGGCCAGAGACAACGCGGCCGCAAGCGCAATGCCACTGGTTAACAATTGACGTATCCACATTTTGATTCCTCCCGTAATCAAAAACGGGTGGCTTACATTGCCCCCTTTAAGGGCTTGACCTTTAACATATTCGGGTTGATTTTGATATGTTGGGCCCTTGTATAGGTGTCGAACTACTGGCTCGCCTCCGCCCCCCGTTCTCTCTCGGCGTCTAGCAGACATGCACGGTCCCGACATGTCATAACTTGGTGATGATCACGGACAATGCTGCGGAACTCGCGGCGGCGCTCGCGCGAGACGGCCGCCTGCTTGGGATCGATCTCGGTACGAAGACGATTGGGCTCGCCCTCTCGGATATTGGCCGCGCCATTGCCACGCCGATGCAAACCCTCAAGCGCAGCAAATTCACTCAAGATTCAGAAATTCTAGCCGCCCTTTGCGCGGAACAAGGCGTCGTCGGCATTGTCGTCGGATTGCCAATCAACATGAACGGAACCGAGGGTCCGCGCGCCCAATCGACGCGCGCGTTCGCCGGCAACTTAATCAAAAAAATCGACCTGCCGATCTTGCTGTGGGACGAACGCCTGTCCACCAGCGCCGTGACCCGTGCGATGATCGACGCGGATTTGTCGCGCAAGCGCCGCGCCGAAATCGTCGATCAGGCCGCCGCCGGTTTCATCCTTCAAGGGGCGCTCGACGCGCTGACACGCGAAGTATGATTGCCCTCCCGACACTTGCCTCGGTCATTACGCTTCCGGCACGGTTCGCATTCATTCGATAAGTCGCCTTGCGGCCGCAGCCGGTCCGCGCGTATAAGGACGCTTTAATGACAAGCACCGGGTCCAACCGCGAATTTTCGCGTCGCCATCTGCTGGGCATCGCCGGCATGAGCGCGGAAGAGATCGGATTCCTCCTCGATTTGTCGGACGGTTATGTCGACCTCAACCGCGAGGCCGACAAAAAGCAATCGCTGCTTCACGGCCGCACCCTGATCAATCTTTTCTTCGAAAACTCGACCCGAACGCGCACTTCCTTCGAGCTGGCTGGAAAACGTCTGGGCGCGGATGTCATCAACATGTCGGTTGGGTCGAGCTCGATCAAAAAGGGCGAAACGCTGATCGATACGGCGATGACCTTGAACGCCATGCATCCCGATGTGCTGGTGGTCCGTCATTCGGATTCGGGTGCGGTGAATCTGCTCGCCGAAAAAGTGAACTGCGCGGTCATCAACGCCGGCGACGGCAGCCACGAGCACCCGACCCAGGCGCTATTAGACGCGCTGACAATTCGCCGCCGCCGCGGAAAGCTCCAAGGTTTGACCGTGGCGTTGTGCGGCGACGTGCGCCACAGCCGCGTCGCCCGCTCGAACATGTACTTGCTCGATGCGATGGGTGCGCGGGTTCGAATCATCGCCCCGCCGACATTGTTGCCGACCGCCGCCGAGCGCTTCGGCGTCGAGATTTTTCACGATATGCGCGCGGGCCTCGAAGGGTGCGACATCGTCATGATGTTGCGATTGCAAACCGAGCGCATGCAGGGGTCTTACGTGCCGTCGACGCGCGAATATTTCCATTTCTGGGGCCTCGACGCAGAAAAGCTTGCGTGCGCCAAACCGGACGCGTTGGTGATGCATCCGGGGCCGATGAACCGGGGCATCGAAATCGATAGCGAATTGGCGGACGACCTCACGCGCAGCGTAATCCTCGACCAAGTCGAGCTGGGTGTGGCGGTGCGCATGGCGTGCCTCGACGCCCTCGCCGCGCACAACGGGGCCGGTTGATCGTGCCGGGCACCGACCGTCCCGGCCGCGTCGCCTATATCAACGCGCGGTTGCTCGATCCCGATACTGGCCTCGACGCAAACGGCGCGCTCCTGACCGATGGTCGCCGGATTGCTGATCTTGGACCGAACCTATTCGCGGACGGCGTGCCGAAGGGTGTCGAAGTCGTGGACTGCGGCGGCCATTGTTTGGCGCCCGGTCTTGTGGATATGCGCGCCCACTTGCGTGAACCGGGCGCCGAACACAAGGAAACGTTGGCCACCGCAAGCCGGGCCGCCGCGGCCGGCGGCGTGACCAGCATCGCGTGCATGCCTAACACCGACCCGGTGATCGACCAAATCGCACTGATCGAGTTCATCGCCCGACGCGCGCGCGAGACGAGCCTCGTCAAGATTTATCCGATCGCCGCCATTACGCGCGGACTGGCAGGGAAAGAACTAACCGAGATAGGTCTGCTCGCCGAGGCCGGCGCGGTCGGTTTCAGCGATGCGGACCGCGCCGTGACCGACAGCCGGGTCATGTTGCGGGCCCTCACCTACTCAAAGCCGCACGGTTTGCGGATTATGCAACATCCCGAAGACCACAACTTGACGCGCGACGGCCTGATGAATGACGGCGAACTTGCCGCGCGTCTTGGCCTGACCGGCATGGCGGGCGAAGCGGAAGTGATGATGATTGAGCGCGACCTACATCTGGTCGCACGCTCGGGCGCCCCCTACCACGTGGCGCATCTCTCCACCGCGGCGGCGGTCGACGCCGTACGCCGCGCCAAGGCCCGCGGGCTGCCAATCACCTGCGCCACCGCGCCCCACTATTTCGCGTTGAATGAGAACGCCGTCGACGACTACCGGACCTTTGCCAAAGTCCGACCGCCACTACGCGGCGAAGACGATAGGACGGCAATCGTCGCAGGGCTCGCCGACGGCACGATCGATGCCATTGTCAGCGACCACGCGCCGCACGACCAGGATTCGAAGCGGACGACATTTGCTCAAGCTGCGTTCGGCATCATTGGTCTCGAGACCATGCTGCCGTTGGCGCTCGAACTCGTACACAACAGTCATCTCGGATTGCTCGACGCACTCGGCGCGATGACCGCGACACCCGCGAACCTACTCGGTTTGGAACAAGGGCGGCTCAAAGCCGGCGCGCCCGCTGACCTCGTGATCTTTGATCTCGATCGACCTTGGACCATCGATCCCGACAAGCTGCGCTCGAAATCGAAGAACGCGCCCTACGATAATCGACCCGTTCAAGGCCGGGCGATCCAGACCGTGGTCGCCGGTGAAACCGTGTTCGATATTGAGGCAGAGGGCTGACAATGCCTGATCCGCTGGGCGGC
>JANQOH010000256.1 GCA_028289725.1 Alphaproteobacteria bacterium | reverse complement strand
GGTCGACCGCGCCACGACGCGACCGTCGGGATTGTTCGGATTGCAAAGAACGACGATCTGCGCGCCTACGGGCACGTCCGCCACCTTCTCGACCAATGTCACGTTGTGACCGCAGCGCGCCCAGCGCGCTTGATGTTCGCCGTAAGTTGGGCCGATAACCGCCACGTCGGCTGGTTCGCGCAACCGTGGCAAAAGTTGAATCAGCGCTTGGCTTCCTGGCGCGGGCACAATGGTGCGGTGATCTTGCACGCCGTAATAAGCTGCAGCCGCTTCGACGAGACCGGCATGCGCCGCGCCATCTGGAAGGCGTGACCAGGACTCGGCACTCGGCGGCGTAAACGGATAGGGGTCCGCGTTAATGCCGGTGCTGAGATCGAGCCATTCCGCTTCCGGCAAACGAAACCGGTGTTTCGCCGCCGCCAGATCGCCGCCATGGTGCATGCCGGTCGCGCCGGTCATGATCGTGGTCCGCTTAGAATGCCTGCTGGTAGATTTCCAGCGCGTCGTCATATGTGACTTCTCGCGGATTGTTGACCAGCAAACGCTGTTGCTTCATCGCTTCTTCGGCCAGCATCGGCAATTGATTGTGACTAATGCCAACTTGGCGAAGCTGTTTCTCGATGCCGAGATCTTCGATCAGCGTCTCGAAGGAATCGATGAAACGATTTGTAAGCTCATTACTCGATCCGCTACCGACTTTCGGAAATGCGATCGGCGCGACTTCCGCATATTGCTGCTCCGCGATCGGCGCGTTGAAACGCATAACGTGCGGGAGCACCAGAGAGTTGGACAATCCGTGTGCGACGTGGAAATGCCCTCCGATCGGATAGGCCAACGCATGCACCGCCGCGCACGGCGCGTTGGAAAACGACATGCCAGCGAGCATCGAACCGAGCAGCATATTGGCGCGTGCGGCGCGGTCTTTACCGTCCGTGCACACGGCGCGGATATTGTTACCAAGCAATGACAGCGCTTCGCGGGCCAGGGCATCCGACACCGGATTCTTTTTGATCTTTGAGGTATAGGCTTCGAGCGCATGCACCATCGCATCGATACCCGTCGCGGCCGTTACATGCGGCGGCAGGCCAAGCGTCAAGTCAGCATCCAATACAGCACAATCGCAAAACAGGATCGGCGACACGACGCCCATCTTGGTCGCCTCACCAGTCGTCACAATCGCGATTTGCGTGACTTCCGATCCGGTCCCAGCGGTCGTCGGCACTTGAATGAGCGGCAAACGCTCGCCTTTGGCGTTGTCGACGCCATACGCCTCGGCCAACGGTTGGTCAGAGCCGGACAAAAAGGCCACCAGTTTGGCAACGTCCATGGAACTGCCGCCGCCGAACCCGATCACGGCTTCCGCTTTCTCCGCCTTCGCTTGCGCCGCTGCCGTCAACACCGTGGCCTCGGATGGGTCGGCTTCGACTTGGTCGAAGATCGTGCACGGTACGCCCTCGGCTTTGAGGTTCTCGACCGCCCCGTCGATCAATCCGAGGCCGCGAATGCCAGGGTCGGTGACCAAGATGACCGAGGACGCCCCTTGTTCGCGTACCAGTTCCGCCATCCGCGCGGACGCGCCGGGTTCGGAAATAATCGTTCCCACGGTCTGAAATCGAAAGCTATCCATGCTCGCCTCCAATGCGCCGCCGCCCGGTTTCGTGCCCCAACCCGCCCATGCCGGGCAAGGTGACGGTCGGTTTTTGTGAATCGAAGCAGTGCTGTATCATGTGGCCCGAAAAGTTCAATACGAACCGGAGAGATCGACGCGCGATGCGCTTAATACGCTCGAGTTGGCTAGCCGCGATCCTACTCGCCCTGAACGCTCCCTGGGCGGGTGCGGCCGACTATGTCCTGGTGCGCATGGTCAATCCGACGGAAATGAAATGGAACGTCGAAGTGCGCGACCTGGTCTGTGAAGGATCGGTCTTGTGGCAAGGCAAAATGGAGCCGGGCCAGGTGAAGAAACTTAGGGTTTGCGCCGGAGACGATGGCCTTGGCACCATCCGCGCCGTAGTCGCGGGCGGCTGCGCGAGTGCCAAGGCGACGATCCATGAGGGGTTGGCCAAGGGCACCGAAATATCGGTTGCACCCAGCGAAGAGTGACCCGGCAACCTCCCCACATGCTGCGGGCCGTCTTGGCGGGCCTTTTGGCGCTCGCGCTGGCCGGGTGTTTCGAGAGCGACGAAGAGCGCGCGGCGCAAGCCTATGCCGACTACGATTTTGAAACCGCGACCGCGCTCGCGCAGAATATTGCCGCACAGGACAATCCGCGCGGGTAC
>JANQOH010000248.1 GCA_028289725.1 Alphaproteobacteria bacterium | reverse complement strand
TTTGGCGCAGCATCTGGCGCAGCGAACAGGCGAGTGACTTCGAAGCCTATCTTCAGGAGTTTCCGGACGGCACCTATGCCAAGATCGCGAGCAACCGCTTGGCGTCGCTCACCGCAAACCAGGCCGCGGAGAACATATTGCAGCCGGCGACGGCCCCCGTCGATACGTTGACGGACGAAGATTGGCGGCTGGCCAAAAACTCGCTTTATTGGCTGGGCTATTACAGCGGCCCGCTGACCGGCGCGATCGATCAGTCCGTGTACCAATCGGTGCAGGCGTTTCAGGCGGCGCGCTACGAACGGACCAGCGGCCTATTGACCGAGCCGCAGCTCTTGCAGTTGCACGATGCGGCGGCGGATTCGTTGATTTCATTGGGTGAGCGGTTGGCGGAACGCATCGTGTTCGACGCGGCGCGGCTGGATTCCATCGATCGCGGCATCACCGACATTGCCCTACCGGCCTACCAACAACTCGTCGAAAAACTTGGGGATAGTGAGCACGGCGAGGCGATCCTGTTGGACGCCAAAGCCCAGATCGACCACATGCAAGCGCGGCGCGCGACCCTTGCGGTCTCGTTCGAAAGCACGTCGCGGCACTACTTCACAGTCGTGGCGGCGGCCGGCGCTGGTTACTCAAACCAGGTCGCGTCCGCACGGACCACGGCGGTTCGGGCCACCGGCACCGACGCCGCGCCCAATCAAATCCAGTCATCCCAACGCCAGGTGTTCCTGCAGCACGCGTTGGATTATGCACAGAAAGGTGAAATCAATGAGCAACATTGGCTTGAGGACTTGCGCTGATCTTCCGGCGCGGCGCGCCGCTCTTGGTTCGGCCAAAAAGGTTGGCCTCGCGTTCTCCATGATCGGCTTGCTGTTCCTGGGCGCGTGTGCCTCGACAAGCGTCGAGGACCTGCCGAAAACCCAGGCGCAGACCGATTTGCGCAGCAACACTATTTTTCTCGGCCAACCGCTCTCCGGCACCGTGGCCGAGGGCACGGCGGCCGGCGGTATCTTGGGCACGGGCCTGAGCGTCGGCATCGGCGCGTTTGACAGCAACAAGAGCAGTTCGGTCGGGTTCGCCTTGCCGATCGGCGGCATGATTGCGGGCAACCTGGCCGGCCAATATGTCGCTTCGAAACAGAAATTGTACGGTGCCGAAGCCGATCTGCTTGAATCGATCACGCAAGACGTGCGGACCAAAAACCAGCATGCGGCACGGACCATCGAATCGATGCAGGTGGTGGTCGCGGAGGATCGTGCGCGCCTGGCCGAATTGCGCGCCGCGCAGGACCTGGGCCAGGACAATGAAGACGCGCTGGATCAGCAGATCGCCGTCGCGCAGGCGGATTTGGCGACCATGCAGCAAGCCATCACCAAGGCGGAAGAGCACTACGCGACCTTTGTCGACGCGCGGACCATCGTGCTGGGGCAGAACCAGAATCTGGCCCAGACCAACGGGCAGGAAGTCGGTGTCATGAACCTCGAAATCGAGATGCTGCAAGAGCGGATTCGGGCCATGAAGGGCCTGGTCGATGAGCTCGCGAGCGTCAGCTAACACCATGTGGATGCAAGACACAGATCCAGCGCGCGTCCTCCGGCGGAGCCATTGGGCCCGGAGCGGCCTCGCGCTGGCCGTGCTCTTGCCGCTCTTGGCCGGTTGCAAGACCGATCGCGACCCGCGCACGGGTGGGTTCTTCGACGGCGTGAACAATTTGGCCACCGGCGGCTACGACGACTTCGTCGCCGAAAAGCGCCATGAGTTGCAAGCGACGCAAAACGAAGCGTCCGTGCTCAATGCGCGCGCGAGCGCGATCGAGGCGGAACGCGCGGCGCTCGACCGCGAACTCGCCGCCATGGCGCTCGACTTGGAGCACCTGCAGAAACGCCTGGCGACCCGCCGGCTTGAACTCGATAAGACGACGACGGTGACCGCGTTGGAACGCGAAAAATTGGCGGCGGCGGAAGAACGCATTCGCCAGGCGCAAGCGCGCTTCACCCAAGCCCGCGAAGCGCCGGCGCCATCAATCGGCGCGGCGCGTCAGGATGTCGACGAACTGAAGCATCTGATCGGGACCATCGGCGTCATGGTCGACGAACTGTCGAGCACCTAAGGCGGTTAGTTTAGGCCATAACGCCGGCGGTTTCGTTTTCGGGAACCGGCGTTAAGGCGCCGCAATAGCGCACGATACGCCCGCCATTCAGCGGCGCCGCCAGATCCACATCGAAATGAAACACGCCGTCCGCGACATATTCGCGGGTTTCGCTGCGCGGCAGAAACGCGCGGGGCATCGGAATGCCGAGCAGCCACCCACACCCGACGCGCGCACGGCCGGTGAACCGGGCGATGTCAGGCCCGTCGTGCAACGCTTGCACCGCAAGCGGCACCCCGTGCCAGCGATCCGCGAGCGCCGTCCGGAATAGGCGGTCGTCGGATACCCCGTCAGCAGGGGCGTTCTTGCGGCTCATTCGAGCAATTTGGCCTGCAGCCTGGGATCGGGCACCGCGCACATGTCGGTTCGTCCGAGAAGGCGGTAGCGGTTGCGCGCGATGCGCCGGTACAGCCAGTCCTGAACCGGTCGCGGGAGTGGCCGGAGCACTTGCAGCAGCCAGCCCAATCCGCCGACGCGCGCGCCGGCGCGGATCATTGCGTCAATCGATGTGTACGCCTTGCCGTCGATCAGCAGCAGCCAGCTTTCGGGTCCGTCGGGATTGATGCCGTAATGTTCGAGCATCGCTCTGCCGACGGGGGTTTGCACCCGGCAGATCCGAAACGCGTTCTTGTGATCGAAACGCGCAATGAGGCGCGCGCCGAATGTGCACAAGACGCAGTCGCCGTCCATGAACGCGATCGGCCCGCGATCATCGAAGGTGGGGACGGATGGGTCACGTTTATAGGAATAAGCGTCTCTGTCGGAACGAAAATGCATCGTGGTCACTGTGCGATGATGGGCGATTGCGCGCCTAATGGTTGAATAATATTCAAGTTATACTGCCCAGCAGTGTTCCGTATATCCAAAGCGGCATCCAGTAAATTGCATATCGTCTGTTATGTGGGAGATAAGCGTGAACCCGTCCTATATTTGGCGCGCTAATCATCTCAAACAATGGCGCATGGCGGACGCGCGAATTTTAATGTTCACTTTTTGTTCTTATCTGGATAAGCTCTTTGCATGGTCGTCAAACGCAAATATGGACTTGTCGATCCGGCGCCGGTGTTGGCGCGCATGCGCGCCTGTCGTGACGCCATGATCGAGCTGCAGCAGCATTATGACCGCAAGACGGCGATCAGCCGGGAAGCGCGAGCGATGGTCCGGTCGCTCGACGATCTCGGCCTTTTGATGACGGGAAAGGAAAATCTGTTTCTCGCGCCGGCGCACTCGACGCCGCGCGACACGCGGTCGAAAGGGCAGGACACGTAAGCGCGGGACGCGGCACGTAAGTTTGCGCCGCGCCGTTATCCGCGCGTGTAACGGTCGATCACGCCGTCATAGTCTTCGTCGTAACCGACCATGTCGAGCCGGCCGTCGCCGTCGCTGTCCATCAGCCACACATCGAAGCGGCCATTATTTGCCGAGCTAACCATTTTCAGTTCGGGCTTACCGTTGCCATCGCTGTCGGCCAGCGCAAAGTCGGGCTTGCCGTCATGGTCCTCGTCGACCGTCACCATATCGATAATGCCATCACAGTTGGTGTCGGCCGAAATTCGATCCACATGGCCGTCGCCATTGGTGTCTTGCCGCTGGCTCGGCGCGTCGCACGGGCCGGTCGCCGGGCGCATCGCGACCGGCGCCACGGGCGCTTCGGCCGGCGTGTCGAGAAAGGCGCGAATATCGACGATCGACACGGCGAAATTGAGCGCTTCGCCCTGTTTCTTAAAGCTGTTGATGCCGATCACCTTATGGTCTTCGCTGATCAGCGGGCTGCCCGAGCTGCCGGGGCTGATCGGTGTCTGCGTTTGAATCACCATCGCCTTGTGGCTGAAGCCGAGCGGGCTCGGCCAGCTATAGTCCGGCCGAACTTGGCTAATCAGGCCGTTGGTATAGGTCCAGCCTTCGCCGGTCGGATGCCCGATCGCATGCACGTTCAAACCGACCTCGATATCGCTCATTTCGCCGAGCTCAAGCACGGTGAGCGGCAGCGGCGGATCAATCACGCGCACCAACGCCAGGTCAATATTTCGGTCGGCTTTCTCGAGCACCGCCGCGTGGATATTCGACGGGCTGACCGCCTCGCCGAGCGGTGGCTTAAAGACAACGCCGAATTCGTCGCTTGCCTGGATCACGTGCCAATTGGTCAGGATCAATCCGTCGTCCGAGATGATCGCGCCGGAGCCGATGCCCGAATCACTGACGATCATGACAATGCCGGGCGAGAGCTCGCGAAACAGTTTGGCTTCTTTCGCGCCGCGCGCCAGCGTGTCGTCCGCCGCGGCCAGCAGCGCGAGAGCGCCGTGGTAGCCAGTGGCGTTCGCGGGCATGCGGGCCGGCGCCATCGCAATCGGTTCGTCCGCCGCTGCGCCGCGCATGGCTTCGACAGCGCCGAAATCGCCATATCCCGGCGCGACATTGAAAACGTCCGGGCCGACGTGGCGGATGACGTGTTCGGCCGACTCGCCCGAAAAGGTCATGGTCAGCCGCTCTATGCCGGTGACGTCGTCCAGATAGTACCAATCGGTCTCGCTCGGCAGGCTCAGGCTGTCGCCGGCGGCCATGGCGATATTCTCGGCCAGCACGGTTTCCTCGCCTTGCGATGAAAGGAAGGAGACCGTGAGATCGCCGGCCGTGCGGCTCAGAAGCTGCACGCGAAACGGCGTGCCGCTTTGCAACACGTCGCCATTGCCGAGATTGAGCAGGCCGGACGAGCCATCGCCTTTGGTAATCGCGGTGACAACGCCGTAATCGAAATTGTCCGCGGCCAGAAGCGCCGCTGGTGCGGCGGCAAAGGCGAACGCGGCCACGGCGGTGGCGGCAACCAGCTTGGAGACATTTGCGGGCATGGCGTGCCCTCCTATCCGTGGTCGATCACGATCTCGTCCTGCCATCCTATGACACATCGTCCCGTCACCGCCGCCCCGCGCTTTGATTGCGTGCCGGCGGCGGTGGTGGGACGCGTCTTAGATCTCACCTAGGTTGCGGAACTCGGCGCGGCGGTTGATGCCCGAATTCGGGTTGTTCGGATCGTAGAGCGCCGCTTCGCCCCGGCCGGCATAGACCAAACGCGCGCTATTAATCTTGTGGACGGAGACCAAATATTCGGTCACCGCACGCGCCCGCTTTTTCGAAAGCTGGAGATTGTAAGCGACTGATCCGCTGGCGTCGGCGTGGCCTTCAATCAAAATGCGCTTGTTCGCCATCAAATCGTCGGCCAGCACGGCGGCAACGCGATCCAGAACCTGCTTCGTTTCGGCCGTCAGTTCATAGGAATCGAAGGCAAATTCGGCGCGCATGGCGATCGCCAGGTCCTTCGGCGGATTGCTTTGCACGACCGTCTCCGGCTGCGCGGCCGGTTCGCCCGGAAACACGATGCCGCGCGGCTTACCAAGCCCACGCGTGTCCATGGCGGCATTCAGCGCGCATTCGCCGGGGATCACGTCGCTGATTGAGCGGAAAATCTCGCAGTGGGAGGCGTCATCGGTCAGATAGGTGGCGGTATCCGCCTGCGCCTGCAGAGCCAGGCCAAAGGTCAGGCTGGCCGCGACCACCGAAGCAAAAGATTTTGTCGTCTTACCAAACATATTCAATCTCCTAGGCAGGCCGCCCAATTCGGACCTACGACTGGGTGTTTACCGAGGGTTTTCTCAGGCTTTTCAGTGGTTTGCCGTCGAAACCCCGTTTCCGGTTGTGCGGGTCCGCACGGCTACTCTAACGCTGAAAATTGGCAAAGGGGTGAGGGGCGGCGCAAATTTTTTCTCAAACGCCCTGCCTGGGATGTTGCTTTTTTTTAACCCCTGTTTGGGCCAATCTGCGTTTCCATGCTCAAGGAACAGTCATATCGCGACCTCGCCGACGAGGACTTGATGGTCAAGTACCTCGACGGCGACGCCCGGGCCTTCGAAACCGTCTATGAGCGGCGCAGAGAAGGGCTCAGGTGGTTTTTTCAACGCCAGTGTGGCTCGACGGGGGTCGGGCAGGAGCTGGCACAGGAGGTGTGGTTCAAGCTGATCCGGGCATGTCAGAACGGCCAATATACGGTCGAAGCCAAGTTCACGACCTTTCTCTACCGGATTGCCCGAAACGCACTGATCGATTGGTACCGAAGCAATGGCGACGTCAAGACGGTCCAATTGCACGAAGGCGGCGACGATGACGAACCGGAGATGGAGTTCGAGGACGAAGATGCCAGAGACCCGGAACAGCTTTATGCCGACAAGGAGCATATGCAATCGGTCATGGCGTCGATCGACGAACTGCCCGCCGTGCAGAAGACCACCCTGCTCATGTATCTCGAAGGAGAGATGAGCTACGACGACATCGCGGTTGCGATGAACACCAAACGGGAGACGGTGAAGACACGATTGCGATATGCGCGGGCGGCTTTGAAAAAAGCCGTGTACGAGGGGTGACAGGCAGTTAGTGGGATAAGGAAATGGCAAAAGAAAAGACCTACCAGCACCAAGAAGACCTGACCGAAGCGGACCGCGCCGTGCTGCGTCATTACGAAGACGCCAAGGAGCCGATCGCTTGGGACAAGTCGGATGACGCCATCTTGGCGTTTGCGGCGAGCATTCACGAGCAGAAGCTGGACGCTGAACCCGAAGCGGACGCGGCGGCGGAAGAGCCGACCGTCGTGCCGTTTCGCCGCCCGGCGCAAGCGCGGCCGATGACCGTTTTCCGGTCGCCGGTCGCGGGCTTGGCGATCGCCGCCAGCTTGATGATTGGCGTGGTGGTCGGCCAGACAGTGCTGCCGCAATTCAACGAAGACCAGGCGCGCGACTATGCGCAGGTCATCGAGGACAATGAGCGGCTGGCCGAGCAGCTCGCGCGTTTTGGCGATCTGGAAGGCGCGGACGAATATTTCCAAGTGCTGGAAGAAAACGTGACGTTGCAGGCCGAAATCGAAGACCTGCGGCGGATCGACACGATGCCGGGCGCCGATCAAATCGGGACCCAACTTGCCGCCGCGCCGAGCCCGATGGATTTGGGCCAGCTTTTGACGAGCTTTTCCTGTGCCTCGTTGACCGCCCGGACCGGGCCGGGCGGCAATGTCATCGTGGACGGTTATGTCGGCTCCGGTGCGGATTTGACGCGTCTTCAAGGATCGCTCGGCACGGGCATCAGCCGTGCGCAGGTCGCCGCGCCGCCATTCTGCACCGCGCTCGAAGCCTTACATCCGTTCGCGTCGTCCGTCGGCGGGCCGACCGTTCGGCCGCACGATCATGGCGTGGCGTTCGACCAGGGCGAAAGCGTGACTTTGGCGGCGACCGCGTCCGGCCTGTTCGGCGGCTATCTCTATGTCGCCGTCCTTTCGTCCGACGGCCAGGTCCGGCAATTGCACCAGGACGCGACATCCGCCAGCGCGGAAGTCGTTCTGGACGGCGGCCAGGCGCTTGTCATGCCGAGCGGCCAAATGCTCGCCATCGCGATTTCAACGCCGCAGCCCTTATTCGAAGCGGCGCGCCCCGAAACCGAAGGCGCGGACGCTTATCTGGCGGCTTTGAGCACAGCGCTCGAGGCTCAGGACAATGCTGCGGCGAGCCACGTCTTCCTCACCACCAACTAAACCGGGCGCGCCCTCGGCCCACTCGTTTTTCGTTCCGTTCATCACCCCATTTCATCGCCGCACGCGTTCATAGAAACGCGGGCTCGTGGGAGCCGCGCGCGATGAAATGGAGGTGTGGCCATGTCGTTCAAGATTACAGCTATTGCGTTTGCGAGCGTCACCGCGTTCGCCATCGCCCATGGGGCCGCGGCCCAAGAGATCGGCGGGATTCCGGTCCCGGACGAGCCTGTGTCCTACGACGTACCGCCGTCCACCGGCGGTGGTGGCGGGCGCCCAGACTTGCGGCTCGGAACCGGCGCCGCCGTCCAATTCGGCGGGCCGCGCGACACGTTCGTGCTGCCGGACTCGCAAATTCTGTACCGCGCGGACGATCAAATCGGCGTCGTGCTCATTCCGATTGATGAGGACGCGGCACAGGTGCCGCCTTCGAACGGCGGCGGCGGCGGACGCCCCGGCTTTTCCAGCGAGATGGAGGAAGAGACGGCGGAAGAGATCGGCTACAACGACTACGATCCGCCGGATTACATGGAAGACTGCGCCCACCCGTGGCACGGGGTCTGCCCAGGTTGCGACGATTACATGAGCGAAACGGAAGCGGCGCAACTCGCGGAGTATGAAGCGCGCTTAGCCGCTGCGGAAGCGCGCAGCGAGGCGGCGGAAACGCCAGCCATTCTTTATGACACGCCGCGTTTCGATGGCTTTCAGCCGAGCCTGGCGTATGAGCCCGCGGGCGATTCGGATTGGTAGAGGCGCCGGTATTTTTCGTATCCGGTAACCCCTTCGCCGTGATCCGTTCGTGAGAAAGGGGTGAGAAGCCATCGCGGCTTCACCCCATGCCACGGAGACGAACCCATGTTGTCCAACTTGAAATTTCTGATCGTCGCGGGCGTTCTCGCCTTTTCGTTCGCCTGCGGCGCGTCGGCCCAGGAAACCGGCGGCGTTCCGGTTCCCGACCAGCCATCCGAATATTCAGCGCAGGAGCAGGAGCCCGAGACCGAGGTCAGTTTTTGGGACCGGTGCAAGGCCGCCATCGGCGGTGCTTGCTCAGTCCTTACCGGTGTCGATCCGTTCGCCGTGAATGACGCGGTAGAAATCGTTGCCGAGAACTCCGAGAGCCTCGCCGAGACCCGCGACAATGCCGAAGCCTATTTCGATGCTTACGAGGACGCGCCCGATCGCGCGCGTTACACGCTCGAAAACGAAGACCTCTCCGACAAGCCGGCTCCCGGCATCTACGAAGCGTTCTGGAGCCTTTTTGAGTAATCCATCGTTCGTTCTCGCCTCCCCACTGGCCCGTCCATTGCGACGGGCCCTTTTTTTTGGTTCCTGGATGCGTTGCTTTCTAGACCTGTATCGATTCAGATCGAATACATCCGGCGGCGCCTTAATCGACAGCGGGGTCCCGTTCCGGACCATCGATTGCGAACGCTCGGACCAAGTCGGCAATCGCCGCAGGGGCGTCTTCCGGACTGTAGTGACCAGCCATCGGCAGAATCTGGGTTCGGGCATTCGAGAATGTTTGCTCAAACAGCGGCAGGAACTGGTCTGCGTTCAGCGTGCGATCCTGTGAGCCCCAAATTGCGAGCGCCGGTTTTGTGCCGATAGCGGCTTTTGCTTCCGGGCTGGGCTCTTCAAATCGGTGTGCGCCGGTGGCGAAACCCTTTGCCCAGCCGATCGCGCCCACACAATGCGCGGGGGTCGGAAACGGTGCGCCATACGCCCTGATCCACGTATCCGTCGCGATTTCGTTGCGCACATACCCGTTCAGTTTCAGCGTCGAGAGGATGTTGTAGTCGAGATGGCCGAGGACCTCTTCGAGGGTACCGTTCTCTTCGGCCTTGAGAACCCACTGGAACCAGGGGGACATGCCGGCATTGGCGGTGACACGGTCGATCAAATCCGGTTGGCCGAACGGCGTCGGGCCATTGACCGACACGATGCGCCGGATGCGATCCGGATGACGGCACGCCAGGCCCATGCCGACCGGACCGCCGAAATCGTGCATCACCAGCGTGATGCCGGTGAGGTCCAAGGCGAGGACGAACGCCTCTAGATTGTCGATATGGTCTTGGAGCCGATAGGTGCGGTCTTGCGGCGCGGCGCTCTTGCCGAAACCCATGTGATCCGCCGCGATCACCCGGGCATGCTTGGACCAGTCCAAGATCTGGTGCCGAAACAGATAGACCCATGTCGGCTCACCATGCAGGAGCAATAGCGTTTCGTGCCCTTCGCCTTCGTCGACATAATGCATGTCGAAGCCGGGCGCGTGCGCGTACCGCGCTTCGAACGGCCAAGTGCCAGCGAAATTTTCATCGGCCGCGATCGCTGGTCCGGGGCCGGTGTGCGTGAAGGTCGGTTGTGGTTGCATGGTGAGCCTCGCTTGGATGAAAGGGGTTGCGCCGCCCGGTTCAACCGACGGCGCGAATGCGGGCGACCGCGTCGTCGGTCCACAAAACCGCGTTGGCGACGAAGCGGAAGTTGATCAGCGCGGCCAGGTAACCGTCGCCTTCCGGCACTTTTGCGCCAGCGGTCGCGTCGCGCACGACCGCAACTTCGTAGCCCTGTTCCAAAAGTTCGTAGAGATGGGCCTGGACGCAGAGATTGGCGGACATGCCGGCCAGGATCACCTTATCGATGCGCCTTTTGCGGAGCTGCAGGTTCAAATCGTTCTGTTCGGGCCCGTAGATCTTGTGCGGCGAGCAGACGATGGTTTTGCCGTCGTCGATATAGGTCTTGTATTGCGGCATCCAGTCGGCGCCCGACCCGTCGAAACCCTCGACATTGAGCGGGCTTGGCCGGTCGAACATGCGGATGCTGTGCATGACTTTTTCCAGCACCCCTTCGTGCTCCCATTTGTGATCGTGCGGGTAGTAGTAGTGCGGGGAAATGAAGACCGGCATGTCCACGGCCTTGGCCGCGCTGAACAGCTTGTCGAGGTTTTCGACGGTGCCGTGTTCGGTCACGCTTTCGCCGACGACACCCCAGGTCACGCCGTTCTCGGACAGGAAATCGACTTGCGGGTCGACGATCACCAAGGCGGTATCCCCTGGGGTTACATCGAAGGCCACCTGCGGCAATCCGGGGGATTCAGGATCAGCATATTTCGAGGTATCGGCGGCGGCATCCTTTGCACTCGTCAATCCGCTTCCGACGGCCGCGGCCGAGACCAACGCGGCTCCAGCCGATCCCTGAAGAAAGCGCCGGCGCTTTTCGTTGATCTCTTCGAGCGAATGGTCACAGTGTGAATGATTACATGGCATGCTAACTCTCCGATTTTCGACGATGGTTGAAAGAGATTCCGGTTATTCAGCGAGAACCGGGTAAGCGTAGCTGTAGACCAGGTCCGACGACCGCACCGGTTCGTGACACGACAGGCAATCGGCGGCGTAGTCGGTGGATGTGGTGTTTTGCGTGTCGTCGGCGGCGAAGAATGACCAACCCCAGCCGTCACCCCATAGCGGGTTGTCGGGGAACCGTCCTTCTGCATCCTTAACCATCACAAAATAGCCTGCCGTCGAAGCGGCGCTTGTCGCTTCGCCCGTCGTCAGGCTTTCGGTTTTGCCGTTGAACAGTTCCTTCACGATGACGGCGCCGTCCGGGAACTGCCCGGATTGCCGATAGGCATCGATCGTACTGCGCTGACTGTAAACGACGTGGAGTCCGGTTTCGCTGCCGGTATCGACATCGCCGGCCACCGACCAAGCACCAAGCATGGCGTAGTCGGTGCGGAAATTGTCGGGCACTCGAATGTCACCACCATCTGACACGACGCCGTCCGCGAACAACGCGTCGTCGGATTGGCCAAGTGTCGCCCATGTGGCGGCCATAAAAGCGACTGATAGGATGGCAAGATATTGAATCGTAAGTCTCATATTGCTTCTCCGTTGATGCGGGACTGCACGCGGGTTCACCACGCCGCCGCGCCGGCCAACGCGGATTGCAGGAGAGGGCGAAGAAGATGGGCCGCAAGGGTGCGCCGGATGGTGTGCGGGGAGGGGAACGCTTCATCGCGGCGGCCCTTGCGGCTCAGAGTCCGAGAGGCGGGGAGGGGCCTCTCGGCGGGTTGGCGATTGTTGGCGAGGTTTGGCATCTGTGAGCCCGGCTGTGATCCGTTGAACGCGCAGGACTTTGCCGCGCTAACGCGCCGCGATCTTTCAGATTCAGCGATTTCAGAATCTTGCGGGACCGTTCACCCGCGATACCGAAAGGAGCTTTAGTCGCCCCGGCGGATAGAGGCGGGCGTCACGCCCAGCACTTTCTTGAACACCGTCGTCATGTGGCTTTGCGACGAGAACCCCGTGGCGAAAGCGATATCGGCCAAGGGGTATTTTTCATTGATTAGCAATTGGCGCGCCGCATCGGTGCGTCGTTGAACCACATAGTTGTGCGGCGACTCGCCGACGACGCTTTTGAAGGCACGGCTCAACTGGTGGGCTGAGACGCCGGCGAAACCGGCGAGCTTCTGAATCGCGAGATCGCCGTCAAGGTTGGCATCGATGTAGTCGAGAAGCGCACGAATTTTTCGTTTGTCGAACGGCCGGCGCGATCGCCGCGTCTTGCGCATGACGATGGGCTTAAACATTTCGACCAACAGTGCGATGGACAAAGACTCGAGATAGCCGCGCGCCAATCGCGGCGCGTTTAGTTGCGTGCGGATCTTTTTTGCAAGCTCGGCGTTGAATGGGACCGGGTCGCCGAGGACGACCTCCGGATTGATGTCGGCCGGCGTGCAATCGAGCGCGTCGGAAATGGTTGCGCGCAATTCTTCGAACCTGATGACAAACGCCAGAACTTCGGGCGCGAACTTGGTCTCGCCTTTGAGGGGAAACCGCGGAGGCGCGATAATGTACTCGTAGGGACGCCGATCGTAGGGCCGCAGCCGATCGCCCGCGAGCGAACTCGTGCCTTCGGCCGGCGCGAAATTGATACTGGCGAAGGTATCCGCGAGCCGGACATTGAAAATGCGCTCGCCCGGCGGCACGAGTTCGACAAGAAAGCTTTCGAACTCGATACGCCGCCCCCAAAGCGGAAGGTCAGCAAGCGGCGGCGCCGAAAGCGGGATAATCTGTTCACGGCCCGCTTGCACCGGTGCCTCAGCGCCCGTGTCGGTCTTACTCGTCATGCCCCCATGTCCAAGACGTCACGATTCTTCGTGCTCGTCGGTTTCCGTTCCTCGCATACGTGCTTGCGGGACACATCGACCGGCGGCGCGGTAAACCGCCAGACAGACTTTCAGTCCATATGCCCCGTCAAGTCTCTCTTTTTTCCCAATTTTGACTACAGGTTAGACGCATTTCAATAACCGCCCCGCGTGGCAGCGGCGAATGCGCGGTTCTTTCGGGTCAATGCTGCAAAATTTTGAAATCCAGAATTCTGAAATACGCCTCGGTGCGGATTCGACATCGTTGTGCCGTGCTCTTGTTGACGACCCGCGCCGGCGCCCGGGTAAAGCCGCCAAATCGCCGTCGTCACTGGGCAGAGCCCTTTCTCGTTACGCAATGCATGACGATAGGAGACAGATCTAATGGTTATCCCACGAAACACGTTACGAGCCGTTGTGCTCACACTCGCCCTAAGCCTGCCATTCGCGGCATCGTCTCCGGTGTCGGCTGTCGGAACCGGCGCGTCATCCGATCGGGCTGCCGTCATTCACGGCACTGAGGTGATCGAAGGCCTAAATATTGCCTATCGCGAGGCCGGCGATCCGTCACGACCGACCGTGCTTCTGTTGCATGGTTTCCCGACGTCCTCACATATGTTCCGCAACTTGATCCCGGCACTTGCGGATCGCTTTCACGTGATCGCGCCGGATTATCCGGGTTTCGGCGCTTCGTCGATGCCGGCGGCCGCGGATTTCGAATACTCGTTCGCGAATATCGCGCGTATCGTGACCACGCTTCTCGACCGCAAGGGCGTCGATCGCTACGCCGTCTACTTGATGGATTACGGCGCGCCGGTTGGCTATCGGATGTTCGCCGACGACCCCGGCCGCGTCACCGCGTTCGTGATCCAGAACGGCAATGCCTATGAAGAAGGCCTGCGCGAATTCTGGGAGCCGATCCGCGCTTATTGGGCGGACCCGTCGACGGAGAACGGCGACAAGCTTCGCGGCTTTCTAACCCTTGACGCCACCAAGTGGCAGTTCACCCACGGCACCCGACATCCGGACGGGATCAGCCCGGACAATTTCTGGCACGTGCAGTATTTGCTCGACCGTCCGGGCAATCAGGAAGTGCAGCTTGAACTGTTTCTGGATTACGGCACCAACGTCCCCGAATATCCGAAATGGCAGGCCTTGTTTCGCGAACACCAGCCGCCCGCGCTGCTGATGTGGGGCAAGAACGACCACATTTTCCCGGAGGCCGGCGCGCACCCCTACAAACGAGACCTGGCCCATCTCGAATTTCACATTCTGGAAACCGGCCACTTCGCGCTCGAGGAAGACGGCGCGCTCATCGCCGCGACGATGCGCGACTTTCTCCAACGTGTGGTGAATTGAAACCGCCGTTCGCGCGCCGACGCACTGGCCCGTCCATCGCGACGGGCCTTTTCGTTGGCGGGTTCCGGGATGAGCAAATCAATGCATGTCCTTGGGCAATGCGTTATCGGCCGCCGACTTTGCGGGGACCCGGGTCGATTAGTACCCTATTGAGGTTCAAGCGAGCGCTGGTTTGGTTTCAGCGAAATGTAACCGCGGTCTCTGACTCGCCGTTGGGAAGCCCAGTATATCGGACTGTGATCGTGCGGCCCGCTTCCACGGGGCGCGGGCTGCCCATGGTGCCGAGGCTGAGGATATCGCCCGGACGCAATTGCTGACCTTGGGCGTTGACGTGTTGGATGAGCCACAAGACGACATTCAGGGGATGTTCCATGATCGCGCTGCCCATCGCGCGCTCAATTTCCGCGCCGGTGTCGTCGGTCATCACCGCTTCGAGGTTCGCCAAAGCGTCGATGAATTCTGGTGTCGGCTCAACCGGGATGCCGGCGCCTACGACACCAAAGCGCGACATCACGTTGTAGCCGACGATGGCCGGACGGGTCATCGCTTCGCCCTCGGCCAAGACCACATCGAGCAATTCGATGAAAGGGATCACCTCGCCGAGATATTGAACGACCTCGTCATGGGTACGGGCCGCGTTGATCCGTTCGTCGATGACTGTGACAATCAAGTCCGCCTCGTAAGCGGTGCGGACGCCGTAGTTGGCTTCGATTTCGGTTCCCGAAGGCAGCAGCATCGATTTGAACATCACGCCGCCGACCGGCTCGTCCGCGCCGAACACTTCCTGCAATCGTTTGCTGGTCTGGCCGGCCTTATACCCGGCGCGCTCACCCAATTGCTCGCCAATCAGAGCGACGAACTTCGCCTGGCCACAATAGGCGTCTTCAAGCGTGAGGCTCTCCGGATACCCCGGCCCCGGCGCTTTGGTGAGAAAGGCCTCGGCCGTCGCCGCGATGAGCTGGTCGTCCGGACAGGCCGCAGCAGCGACGGGGAGAACGAATCCGGCGGTGAGAAAAGGTATCAGGACGAATTGCTTAAACATATCGACCCCTCCAATTATGACACTATGACTGGCCGCGTCCGGCCCATGAGAAAGTTGTCTTCGACGTAGTTTTCTGTGTGCAGTGTCCAACTCGACATTGAGCTCCACGTTCTGCCGTCCGAACCAATTGCCCCAAACCCAGTCGAACAGCGCGGCCGATCGTGTTTGATCATTAAGTCGGAAATCGTGACTGCTCCCGCCCTTTTTCGGATGTCTACTCAGGCAATGGGTCAGTAATTTTGTCTTGGCCGGTGAGAAACCGCAGTAGACCTTCACGGTAGGTGAATTTGCACGCGCCGTCCTTGTATTCGAAAGTTGAGCGGTATTCGGCGACGCCGGTGAAGCTGCGCTCGTGGTTCATATCCGCTCCAATCGGGTGAATGTAAAAGTTCACATAGCTTGTTCCATTTGCGGTCGTCTCCGACGTCGGATTGATCCGCTGATTGGTCAGTGAATGGAGAAATCGCAGGCTGTCGCGCCCCTGGAGGTAACGGGTTGCGATTTCCTCCGGACCGGTATTGGCCACCATTTC
The DNA here is from genome assembly GCA_028289725.1 of Alphaproteobacteria bacterium. Taxonomy (GTDB): domain Bacteria; phylum Pseudomonadota; class Alphaproteobacteria; order UBA7887; family UBA7887; genus JAKZSU01. Next base: position 739 of record JANQOH010000248.1, on the reverse strand, counting down.
CATCTGGCTGTTAGCCAACTTAAGAATCGCATCCTCAGTAAAAAGTTGGGCAAACTGCGCAGCGGTCGCATCCAAGTCATCACCAGGGTGGTCCAAATACCAGACATAATCATTTGCCGTCTGCGTGCACGCAGTAATCATGTCGGTGTTTTCCGCCAGAGCCGTCCCCGAAACGACGGCAAGTGCGGCGGCGATCGTCAATGTGTGTTTCATGATTTCTTATCCCTTGTTGGCCCGAACGCGCGGCTCAGCTCGGCAATGCAAGTTTCGCCAACGCCCGTGGAAAACGCCGACAAATCTCATGAAATTTCCTCACGACAGGCGGAATTGTCGTTATGCATCATTACTCCTCCAGCTTTTCCACGACGCGGTCACGAAGGGCTTCGGTGGCCTTCAGGTAAGCAGGCTCGACCCAGCTCGAGTCCCAGAACCATAAATAAAATCCGCGGTCGACCTCATGCTGGACGACCTTGGTGCCGCCTTCCACAGGCTCGAGCAGCCATCTGTGGTCGAACGTCAGAAAGCCTGGAAAGCCCCCGGTCTGCCGCAGTTCGCGCCCCGGCGCGACGGTCTTGACCTTCGCTTTCATGTCGACCGCATTGCCGTCGGGAAACATGACCGAATTCATCACGGTCGCGCCTTCGGCGTAATCGCCGTCAACCTTTACGAAAACTGGGTTCCACTCCGGATAGGCCGCCGTATCAACGAGCACGTCCCACACGCGCTCCGGCGGGGCGGG
>JANQOH010000239.1 GCA_028289725.1 Alphaproteobacteria bacterium | reverse complement strand
CCGCGCGGTGACGTTCCAGTCAATCGTGCGCACATCGTCGCCCGGCACATATTCGCGAACTTCAGCGAACTCGATACCGCGGCCCTTAAACACGCTGTGGTATTCGCCGGCAAAAATACCGTCGACCAGCCGTCTGGTGCGGATCTGGACCTGTCGGACCTGCTTGAATACTTCGGCAGGCAGCATTGAACCAAACCGACTTAGGGGACCGGCAGATGGTCGAATATCTGCTGGGCCAAGTCCTCGGCGGTCAGCTCTTCGGCCTCCGCCTCGTAGGTCGTCAGGATGCGATGCCGCAACACGTCGAGGCCGATCGACTTAACATCCTGAGGCGTGACAAAGCCGCGTCCTTCGATGAAGGCATGCGCCTTGGCGGCCAGCGTCAGATAGATCGACGCGCGGGGCGACGCACCGAAATCAATATACTTGCCGATGTCCATTCCGTGGGCGTCGGGTTCTCGCGTCGCGTGGACAATGTCGACAATGTAATTCTTGATTTTGTCGTCGACATAGATGCGGTCAACCACTTGGCGGGCTTCCACGATGGCGCTGGTCTCGATCACCGGTTCGATCGGCGCCTCGGGTTCGGTGGTCGCCATCCGTTCGAGAATTTCGAGTTCCTCGTGGCGCTCGGGATACGTGATCCGAAGTTTGAGCATGAATCGGTCGGTTTGCGCCTCGGGTAGCGGATAAGTCCCGTCCGACTCGAGTGGATTCATGGTGGCAAGAACCAGGAACGGCTCCGGCAACCGGAAACTCTCGTCGCCGATCGTGACCTGCTTTTCCTGCATCGCTTCCAGCAACGCGCTCTGCACCTTGGCGGGCGCACGGTTGATTTCATCCGCCAATACCAGATTGGCGAAGACCGGCCCCTTGCGAACTTTGAACTCGCCGGATTGCGGCTGATAAATCAGCGTACCGATTAAATCCGCCGGCAGGAGATCCGGCGTGAATTGGATGCGCTGATAGTCCGCGTGCAGCGCTTGCGCCAACGCCGTGACCGCTCTTGTTTTGGCAAGTCCCGGCACGCCCTCCAACAGAACATGCCCGTTGGCAAGAAGACCGACCAGCAACCGATCGAGCATGTACTTCTGGCCAACGATGACGCGCTCCAGCGCCCGTTTTACGTCGTCGACAAATCCGCCCTGCGCTTCGACAAGCGCGTCGACCTCCGTCACATCCCTTGGCATTTCACTGTTCATCTTTGATTTTTGATGGTGGGCCCCCCAGGCAGCGCCCCCTATAGCACAGGGGGCCTGCCACAAACAGACGAAACATAGCCTTGGAATTCCAGCGTTTTAGGCCGATTGGAAAGGCTCCTGGGCCATGAGCGCACTAGTTGTAGCGGCGAAGTTCGAGCCGTGCGATCTGATTGCGATGCACTTCGTCCGGCCCGTCCGCCAAGCGCAACAAACGTGCTTGCGCATAACTGAAGGCCAGCCCGAAATCGGAGGTCACGCCGCCGCCGCCGTGCGCCTGGATCGCCCAATCGATGACTTGGCAGGCCATGTTCGGCGCGGCCACTTTGATCATGGCAATTTCCTGACGCGCTTCCTTGTTGCCCACGGTATCCATCCGATAGGCCGCCTTGAGGGTCAACAACCGGGCTTGGTCGATCATGATCCGCGCCTCGGCGATCCGTTCTTGCGTAACCGTTTGCTCCGACACGGGCTTGCCGAATGCGATTCGCGATTTGGCCCGCTTACACATCTTTTCCAAACCGCGTTCCGCGAGCCCGATTAAGCGCATGCAATGGTGAATACGGCCCGGCCCGAGCCGCCCCTGGGCAATCTCGAAACCTCGGCCTTCGCCAAGCAAGATGTTTGAGGCGGGAACCCGCACATTCTCGAAGTCGACTTCGGCGTGGCCGTGGGGCGCATCATCAAATCCAAAAACCGGCAGATGCCGCACCACAGTGACCCCGGGCGTATCCAGCGGCACTAAGATCATCGACTGTTGCTTGTGCCGGTCCGGATTGGCGGCATCGGTCTTGCCCATGAAAACCATGATCTTGCAACGCGGGTCATTCGCGCCGGAAGTCCACCATTTCCGGCCGTTGATCACATATTCGTCGCCGTCACGCGTAATCGACGCTTCGATGTTGGTCGCGTCGGATGACGCGACCGCCGGCTCGGTCATCGCGAAAGCCGAGCGAATCTCCCCGGCGAGCAGCGGTTTCAGCCATTCTTCTTGGTGTTCCTTGGTGCCGTAACGCGCGAGCACTTCCATATTGCCCGTGTCCGGGGCCGAACAGTTAAAGACCTCCGGCGCGTACGGCGAGCGCCCCATGATCTCGCAAAGCGGCGCATACTCTAAATTGGTCAACCCAGCTCCGTGTTCCGACTCAGGCAGAAACAAGTTCCAAAGATCGGCGTCTCGTGCTTTCGCTTTCAATTCTTCGAGGATCGCCGGCGGTTGCCAACGGTCGCCTTCATTGATTTGGGCTTCGAAGGTCGCCTCGTTCGGATAGATATGCTCGTCCATGAACGCCGACACGCGTTCTTGAAGCGCCTTCACTTTGTCGCTGTGTTCGAAATCCATTGCTCTGCTTTCCCGGCATGGCCCATCGCGCGGCCGCCGAGCGATTTCGACGAACCGTCCTTGGCGCCAAACAACACCATTAAGGCAGGTCGGACAAATCTATAATCAGCATAGCCGCCTTGCCCTTAGGACTGCGCGGATGGCTCCAATGCGTGAATCAGCGCTGGGTAGTATGCATCACCATGGCCCTGATCCACGGCGCGCTCCAGAACCTTTCGCGCGGTTTCCGCGCCCGGCACATCAATCCCGTTTCCCCGAGCCAAATCGATGGCGTAGGAGAGATCTTTCAAGGCGTACCGGCAGGAAAAGGCCGGCGTCGGGAATTCGCCGGGCAACAGAGCTTTCATACCGTGATTGCGCAGAGCGAAGCTGTCGGCGGAACCGGTGCTTAACGTGTCGAACAATTTTTCACCGTCGACGCCGGCCGCGCGGGCCACGAGCAGCGCTTCAGACAGCGCAACGATGGTCTCGATGAGCACCATGTTGTTCATCAATTTCGCGAGCTGGCCGGCGCCCACCGCACCGACATGGCTGATATCGCTGGCGAAACACGCCAAATGCGGGTTGATCCGGTCGAACAGCGCCTGATCGGCACCGACCATGACGGCCAAAGTGCCGGCTTCGGCGGCCGCCCGCGTCCTCGCGACCGGCGCATCGGCATAGCCCACGCCCTTCGCTTCGAACTTGCCGGCGATTTCGCGCGTCAGCGCGACCGGCGCCGTGGTGCAATCGACGACGATCTGGCCCGGCCTGGCAATCGCCAAGAGGCCGCCCTCGCCCAGACACACGGCCTCGAGCTCCGTGCCGCTGGGCAATGAGAGAAAAACCAAGTCAGCGTGCGTCAGAACATCGACGGGCGACTCCGCGGCGGTAACGCCGGATGCCGCCAATTGTTCGAGCGGTTCGCGGCGGATGTCGAACGCGGTCACCGGCAGCCCGGCCCTTTCAGCGAGATTGCGGCACATCGGCGCCCCCATGACGCCGAGGCCGACAAACCCGAGACGCGCCACCTCATTCATGCGTTCGCGCCGGTTGCGTACCGCGCGGCCGAGGCGCCCGCAATGCGCCCAAACACGGAACCGGATGTGAGGCCCGTGCCGCCGGGATAGTTGAAGTAAAAGAGATCGCCCACCAATTCGCCGGCGGCAAATAGCCCGGCGATCTCGGCGCCATCGGTATCGATCACGGCGGCATCCGTGTTGATGCTCAAGCCACCAAAAGTAAACGTAATGCCGCAGGTCACCGCAAAAGCCTTATACGGCGGCGTGTCCAGCGGGTTGGCCCAATTGGTCTTGGCCGGCGAGACGCCCTCGGTGTGGCGCCCGTCTT
>JANQOH010000197.1 GCA_028289725.1 Alphaproteobacteria bacterium | reverse complement strand
ATCGTGATGCGCTTCCGCACCTACGCCGTCGACCTGCCGCCCTGCGCCGCCGACTACGCGACCGCCATCGAGCGACACCCGCACGTGGCGGAATGGATCGCTGAGGCGAAGGCCGAGACCGAATCCCTGCCGCAGTATCATCTGTAGAGCTGCATCCTCACACACCCACTCAATGACGCCGCGATTGATCTCTTTTGGGGCATTTGCCCCTACATTTCGACTTTCGAAGGCCCCTAGTTTCAACAATTTTGCTGCGTTACCATACTTAGTGATTCCCGTGTTGATTGAACTTGGCGCCGCAGATAAGCGACGGAGGGGTGTTTTGTCCACAAATCGTACGGTTTTAGGTTTGGTGACAATCATTTTTTTGGCCGCGTGTTCTTCAGGTGGCATTTCGACGTCAGAGTCGTTCGATGCGGCATCGGCGGACGGCCTAATGGTTGTGGGTCTGAAAGCCGTCGTCGATCCCGGCGGCGAGCACGCGATGACGTGGTGGCCGTATGTCGAGGAAACCAACGAATTTCTACCCGAACCGAATAAGGGAATTGAGGTAGTTCGGAGTCGATATGACAGCTGGGCTTGGGGTGGAGGTGGAATGGATAAGAAGAAATTCATCCTTCTAAGAGTGGCTCCCGGGTTGTACGCGCTGCAATCGACTAGGCTTTTGAATTTTGAGAAGTCTAAAGCGACAGATTCTTTGCTTGTCGAAATAGAAAGCGGCAAAACGAGCTACATAGGAGACTATGAATTTAGTTTCGAGAATATTGAGCCATATCTTGGAATGCCATTGTATCACGAAATTCCATTCAGATTCGAGTATAGCGGGCATGATATTGACGGCGTCAATCAGGCGCTTCAAAAATATTCTAATGTAAATGCCGAGCTAATCATAGTCGTGCCGACAAAATTGGTGGTCAACTAGAACAAAGTTTTAACGACGTTAAATTGGTGCGCAATTAGGACGGATGATATGGACGATCTGCGGAATATTGAACGTACGAATTCATACCGTTAATCAAACGGAGCGGTATCATGGGCGCTGTATTCGAGCTTTTGACTAAATTGGCTAGCATATTGACTGTATTGCTAATATTGGCGGGATGTGGCCCACCATGGTGGGATGAGATTATTCGCTCGAAGGCGGATGGACTTGATGTTCCATTTGAGCAAAGCGGTAAAGCACTGGTAATCGTGTCGTGCGATATGAGCCGCAAGACTTTGTGGAGCGATGCCGCACAAGAGAGTGCGATAATGATTTTCAATAGAAAAGAACCGATTAGATTTGAACAGAATGGCGAGGTGCGACAGGTTCGCTACTTTATTGTCGGCTCTGGAGATCCAAAAGTTTATGCGATTGAACCTGGATCGTATGCGCTACAATTAATTACGAACCAGGAGATGATGAGTATTAGTTTTCTTGAGCCAGGCGGTTGGGATCAAGAAACTGGTGAGCCGTACTTGGGAAAATTTGAGGTCGAAGCTGGCAATATTGTGAATTTGGGTCATGTTCATGCGCGCATTCTCAAAGATGGCCCTTATAAAATGGAAATTGAGGTACGAAGCAGAGCCGAAGAAGCACGCGAAGCGATTTTTGATGAATTTGAGGACGATGCCGGACCGCTTCTGGATAAAATGCAAACGCGGCTGCTTTCACTCCGCAAACGGATTTAGAAAAGAACCGTGCTTCGTTTCATTGGCGGACATTGAGTCCTGAATTCATGGAACAACTTAGAACGATCGCTTGCCTCACTCTATTTGCAATGCTGACGGCGTGTGGATCCAACCCGCCTCCGGATTGGTGGTTCGAGTTTATCGACGCCGATCCCGATCAATTGACGATGCCATTTGAGGAGAGCGGAAAGGCTATCGTGATCATTTCAGGCGACGTGACCTTCAAGCTTGAGACGATATTTCTTGACGAATGGCGTAGCTCGGAAGCTCGGATGGTTTTCGAAAAGAAAGTGCCATACTACGTAGTGGAAGACGAGAAAGATCAGTTAAAACGTTATGTCGTATTTCAATCCGACGACCCTCAAGCTTATGTATTGGAACCAGGTGCTTATGCGCTGGTTAGTCACAAAAGCGTTGATTCACGTGGTGCCAGATATAGACGGCCGCCTAGCGGGTGGAACAGGGCGGTTGGCAGGCCTCTAACGGGTGGCTTTGAGGTCGAGGCAGGGGAAGTCTTGTATCTTGGTCACGCCAATTTGCGTTATCGGGAATTTATAAGGTTCACTACTGAAGATAAGTCAGAAGGTATCAGCGAAGCGTTAGAGGACGCGTTCGGCGGCCAATACATTACACTTTTGGACAAAGTAGAGATGCGGCCTATTCAACTTCGCGATATTCTACCGCGCCACTGAGCCTCGGCGAAAAATTCATTGCCGCCCTAATCACATCGTGAATAGCCGCAGTTGGTGCAGGTGTCGCAGCCTTCTTGGCGGATGAGGGAGCGGTGGCCGCAGCGGGGGCAACCGCGTTGGGGAGCGGTTTCGCCGACCGCCGCTTTTTGTTCGGTTGCGCCATCTTGTTTCTGGAGAAAGCCGATGGCGATCATGTGTTTTTCGATGACATCGCCGATCGCGGCGAGCAGCGACGGCACGTAGGCGCCGGCCACCCACTGGCCGCCGCGCGGGTCGAACACGGCTTTGAGTTCGTCGACCACAAACGAGACGTCGCCGCCGCGCCGGAACACCGCGCTGATCATGCGCATCAGGCCGACGGTCCAGGCGTAATGTTCGGTATTCTTCGAATTGATGAAAATTTCGAACGGCCGGCGGCGGCCGTCCTGCACGATGTCGTTGATCGTGATGTACAGCGCGTGTTCGCTTTCCGGCCAGCGCAGCTTGTAGGTATGGCCGGGCAGTTCCTCGGGCCGGTCGAGCGGCTGGGTCATGTAGACCACGCGGCCGGCGTCGAACGGATCGTCGGGGCGGACCGATAATGGTTCGTCGAGCGGCAATTCGGATTGCTCCTCGTCCGCCGCGCGTTGCGCCGCTTGCTCGTCGGTTTCCAGCACAGCGCCGGTGATTGCATTCGGCCGATAAGTCGTGCAGCCCTTGCAATCAAGCTCGTAAGCGCGCGCGTAGACCGATTTGAAATCGTCGAACGCAATCGCTTCCGGGCAGTTGATGGTTTTCGAGATCGAACTGTCGATGTACCGTTGCACGGTCGCCTGCATGATCAGATGATCGGCGGGCGTCAGTTTCTGGGCGTCAACAAACGCGTCCGACAGCGGCGCATCCTCACCGAATTTCTGACGATAATGGCGATAGGCGTGATCGATCACCTCGGTGGTTTGGCTGCCGCCGTCCGGCATGTTCACCGTGCGGCGGTAACTGAAGGCATAGACCGGTTCGATCCCCGACGAGACATTGTCCGCCATCAGGGATATCGTACCGGTCGGCGCGACCGAGGTGACGAGGCCGTTGCGCATGCCGTTCGCCGCAATCGCGTCGCGCAAATCCGACGCCAGACCGGCGATGGTTTCGCCGGCTAGGTATTTCTCAGCGTCGTAGAGCGGGAACGCGCCTTTCTCCGCCGCCAGCGACGCCGAGGCCAAATAGGCGGCGCGTTGAAACCGCTCCATCCATTTTTCGGTCAGAGAAACCGCTTTCGCGCTGCCGTAACGCGCGCCGCACATGATCAACGCATCGGCCAGTCCGGTGATGCCGAGGCCGATCCGCCGCTTGTTTTTGGCTTCTTGTTCCTGTGCGGGCAGGGGATAGCCCGACACGTCAATCGTGTTGTCGAGCATGCGCACGGCGGTGGTCACCAAATCCTCGAGCCGGTCGAGATCGAGTGCGGATTGGTCGGTGAACGGCTCGGTGACCAGTTTCGACAAATTGATCGAGCCGAGCAGGCACGCGCCGTAAGGCGGTAAGGGCTGTTCGCCGCACGGATTGGTCGCGTGAATCTCCTCGCAGTAGGACAGATTATTGCGCCGGTTGATGCGGTCGATGAACACCACGCCCGGTTCGGCGTAGGCGTAGGTCGCGCGCATGATCCGGTCCCACAATGCGCGGGCGGAGACGGTGCGCCACGTCGTGCCGCCGAAGGTCAGGTCCCAGGGCTCGTCGCGCTGCACCGCGTCCATGAACGCGTCGGTGATCAGCACCGACAGGTTGAACATGCGCAGCTCGCCGGGTTCGTGCTTGGCGTCGATAAAGGCTTCGATGTCCGGATGGTCGCAGCGCAGCGTCGCCATCATCGCGCCGCGCCGGTGGCCCGCGCTCTTGATCGTGCGGCACATGGCGTCCCACACGCGCATGAACGACACCGGTCCCGACGCGTCGGCGCCGACGCCGTGCACCGGCGCGCCGGACGGCCGCAGGGACGAGAAATCGTGGCCGATGCCGCCACCCTGCTGCATGGTCAGCGCGGCTTCCTTCAGGGCATCGAAAATGCCCGTCATGTCATCGGCGATTTCGCCCATGACGAAGCAATTGAACAAGGTGACTTTGCGGTCGCTGCCGGCGCCGGCCATGATCCGTCCGGCGGGCAAAAAGCGGAAATCCTCAAGCGCTTCGTAGAACCGCGCTTCCCATTTCTCCGGCTCTTTTTCAGGCGCGGCGAGGGCGTGCGCGACGCGCCGCCAGCTATCCTCAACCGTGCCGTCCAGCGCCGCGCCATCGGCCGCTTTCAGGCGGTATTTCATGTCCCAAATTTGCTGGGAAATCGGTGCGATCGCGACGCTCATCCGAGGACCGGTCCGCCGTGAAAACGCGGCGTCAAATGGTGTGCCATGACGCTAACTTTAGGTCCGGCCCGGCCCTCGGTCAAGGAAATGTTCTGATTTTGTTCCTTGTTGCGAATCACCCCGATTCGGGTCGTATTTCGCGCCTTTTTAGTGCCGGTGGGTGATGCCCGCGACGCCTTTTGGCGGATGCTTTTCAAGCGCCTCTTCGACGGGATCGCAGCCCCAACCCGGCGTGTCCGGAAGCTTGAGGTAACCGTTTTCGATTTCGGGCACATGGGCGAACAATTCGTCGCGCCACGGCACCTGGTCGATATCGATCTCCATGATCCGGAAGTTCGGCACGCAGGCGACGAAATGCGCGTTCATCATGGTCGACAGATGGCCGTAGAAATTATGCGGCGCGATGTTCACTTCGTGCGCCTCGGCGAGCGCGGCGATTTTCAGCGACTGCGCGATACCGTTCCAGACCGCGTCGATGATCGCGACATCGACCGAGCGGTGATCGAAATAGGGCCGGAATTCGGGGATGCCGATCAGCGTCTCGCAGCCGGAAATCGGCGTCTCGGAGGCGCGGCGTACATCAGACAGCGCGGCGGCGTCGTAGGAATCGATTTCGATCCAAAACAGTTTCTGCGGCGCGAGTGCCTGGACGAGTTGTTTCAGGCCCTCGGTTTTGGCGTTGAAATTGAGGTCGAGCAGGATGTCCATGTCCGGCCCCGCGCCGTCGCGGAAGGCTTCAAGCTGCGGGATCAGCTCGCGGATCAACTCTTTCTCGATATTGAGCTCCGGATAGCCCGCCGGCAGGTTGAAGCACGGACCCCACAGCGGTTGTTCGCGGCTGAACCGGAAAATGTTGGTCTTAAGCCCGGTGAAGCCCTGATCCTTCACCTCCTTACCGAGCGTTTTGACATCGTCCAGATTGCGCAGTGGCGACGTGTCGTGCACGTCCGGGTCCTGCAGGCGGTAGGTACCGCAATGCGACCAATAGACGCGAATGCGGTCGCGGATCGCGCCGCCGAGCAATTTGTAGACAGGGATGCCCAGCGCCTTGGCCTTGACGTCGAGCAGCGCGTTTTCGATCGCCGCTAATCCCTGTGCAACCACGCCGCCGGCGGCGGGGCGTGTCGCGGCATAAAGGTCAAAGTAAATCGCTTCGGTCGCGTGCGGATCTTTGCCGACGACCCGGTCGCCGATCGCATCGATCACCGCGGTCACGCCCGGTGAACCAAACCCCTCTTGATACTCGCTCCAGCCAACCAAGCCGTCGTCGGTGGTGATCTTGCAGAACGAAAAGTTGCGCCAGCCGGCATCGCAATGGCGGGTTTCGACCGCAGTGACTTTCATGATGTTCCTCCCGTTTGTCGCATTTATAACAGCGTGCGCCGGTAGTGGTTCAACCGGTGGATTGGTTTAGCTTGGTTCGTCACCCCGGCCCCTGAGCCGGGGTCCAGGGACCCGAGAAAAATCGCCTGCGCGTAAGCGCGCCCTCCCTGGACGCCGGATCATGTCCGGCGTGACGGTGAAGCGCAGGCTCGCACGAAAAGATTGGCGGCGCTCAAACCACCGTGCCCTTGGCGTAGTCGAAATAAAGCTCGCGTGCTTTGGAAAAAACCGGTCCCGGCTGCAAATCGCGTTGTTCGTAGCGCGTAATCGGCAGGACTTTGCCGAGATTACCGGTCGAAAATATTTCATCGGCGTCGTCCAGGTCTTCGGGGCGGACGGATTGTTCGCGGACTTCGACACCCACGTCCCGCAGCAGACCGATTACGCGGTTGCGCGTCACGCCAACCAGAAACGTGCCGTTCGCTTCCGGCGTCATGGCGACACCATCCTTAGCATACCAAAGATTCGACGTGCCGAATTCGACCACATTGCCGTCGCCGTCGCGCATTACGGCGTTGTCATAACCATTTGCTTGCGCGTCGGTCAGTGCCAGCGATGTATTCGGGTACAAGCATGCGGCTTTGGCCTGGGTCGGCGCCATCTCCGGGCTCGGCCGGCGATAGTCGGACAGACACACGGACATGCCGGTCGGCTCCGGCATCGCGACTTCGAACAAGGTCATTGAAAACCGCGCTTTGCCTTCGGGAATCAAGAATCCGTCCTCCGCCCACATGACCGGGCGGATGTACAGCTCTGCGTTGTCCGGGAAGCGGCGCACGCCTTCGATCGCCAGATCGCAAAGCTGTTGGACCGTCAGATCGTGCTCCAGCCCCATCACCGTCGCTGAATTGAGCAAGCGCGCGCAGTGCAGATCGAGGTCCGGCACCATGCGCGAAAAGGCGCGCGCGCCGTCGAACACGGTCGAGCCATGCATGAAGGATTGGGTCAGCGGACCCATCACCGGCGGGCTGCCGTCGTGCCAATCGCCGTCGAAATATGTGATCGCCTTCATGCGCGCTCCCCGGTTCGAAGGCCCGAAACCTAGCGCGCCACACCGATTTGCCCACAACAAAAATTAAGCCGGTCTGATTTTCGATTGCGGAGAAAGAAATTGGCGACGGGTGGGGGAGGGGACCACGGCACCACCCGCCGCCAGAATGTGCCGGTGTGGAGGCCGGCGCTTATTCGGTGATGGAGCGTTGGTGGGGAGCCGAACAAGCAGGGTGAATGTGGCCGCTGCATCGGGCAAACAGGCGGCAGAAGCGCGGAAAATTCAGGGTCATTTTGTGGCCGAAATGTGGCAGGCGGCCTCCGAAACCCGCAGGGACCCTAGGCACCGGGACAGCCTTCGGCTAGCTTGCGCGCGCAATGACCGAGCAGGCGATTTATCACATGGCGCACGCGGCGGATTGGGCTCGCGCCGAGGCGGGGGAGACATATCGCGGATCGCCCGATGACCTCCGTGATGGCTTCATTCATTTCTCGACCGGCGAGCAAGTCGCGGAAAGCGCGGCGAAACATCGCGCCGGTCAAAAAGACCTGGTTCTGGTTGCGGTCGATCCGGCCAAGCTCGGCGATGCGCTCAAGTGGGAGGCGGGACGGCGCGGTCAGGATTTCCCGCACCTCTATGGGCCGTTGCCCGCCGATGCGGTGGTCAGCGTCGAGCCCCTGCCACTTGGCTCTGACGGTCTGCATCAATTTCCGCCGCATATTCCGCCGGCGCCCGTCGAATGACGATAGCGCGCGCGGCCACGGCGTTGTTGCGCCTGCTGCCGCCGGAGACCGCGCATCGGTGTGCCATCCGTGCGCTGCAGACGGGTCTCGCACCCGGTAGTCCCGCCGATCCGCCGGCTTTAGCGACGCGCGTTTGGGGCCTCACGTTTTCGAATCCGATCGGCATTGCCGCCGGGTTCGACAAAGACGCCGAAGTCTTTGCGCCTTTGCTTGCAAGCGGGGTTGGCTTTGCGGAAGTCGGCACGGTGACGCCGCGACCGCAATCCGGCAATCCGAAGCCGCGGATTTTTCGGCTGCCGCAAGACCGGGCGGTGATCAATCGGCTCGGCTTCAACAATCGCGGCATGGCGGCGGCGGCGTCGCGATTGTCGAAGCGTGATCGGACGCAGGGTGTCGTCGGGGTCAATATCGGGCGCAACAAGGATTCGGACGATGCATTGGCGGATTATCGCGCGTGCTTCGAAACGCTCGCGCCGCTCGCCGACTATGTGACGGTCAATATCTCCTCGCCTAATACGCCGGGCCTGCGCGATCTTCAAGCGCGTGCGGAGCTGGAAAAACTGGTCGCCTCCATGCACGACGCTCGGGCGTCGCTCGGTCTGTCTCTCCCGGTCTTAGTCAAGATCGCGCCCGATCTCGATGATGCCGCGAAGGCTGACATGGCGGCGGTGGCGGTTGAGCGCAACATCGACGGGCTGATCATCAGTAACACCACTATCGCTCGCCCCGCGACGCTCTCTAGCGCCGCGCGCGAAGAGGCGGGGGGCTTGAGCGGACGGCCTTTGTTCGCTCTGTCCACTGCGCTCCTGACCGACATGTACCGGCGGACAGAGGGCCGCGTGCCGTTGATCGGTGTCGGCGGGATCGCGAGCGCGGCGGATGCTTATGCGAAAATTCGCGCGGGCGCGTCGCTGGTGCAGCTTTATACGGCGCTGGTCTACCAGGGGCTCGGTTTGGTCGATGACATCAAGACCGGGCTTGCCGGGCGTCTCGCGGCCGACGGGTATGCATCGGTGGCGGAGGCTGTCGGCGCGGACGCTTGACACACAAGACCGCGCGTGGATGGTGCACGCCATCGGAGACCCAACCCCATCTCGGACGTATGACCAGCGAAGCCGCGACCACCATCGCTCCGTTTGACCGCGTGTCGGATTTGGCCGACCGCTTCGACGCCCTCATCCTCGATTTGTGGGGCGTGGTGATGGACGGCACCCACGCCTATCCCGGCGCACCTGAATGTCTCGCGGAACTGCACAAGCGCGGCAAGACGGTGATCTTGTTGTCGAACGCGCCACGTCGGGAGCAGGCGGTGGTCGAACGCTTGGCGGGCATGGGGATCGATCATTCGCTTTACGACCGCATCGTCACCTCGGGAGAGGCGAGCCGGATCGCGCTGGAAACCCGCAGCGAGCCGGCTTTCGCCAAAATCGGGTGGCGTTTTCTCTATGTCGGTCCGGACAAGGACAAGGGCTTGCTCGACGGTCTCGATTACGCGCCGGCGGCTGTCGAGGACGCGGATTTCGTGCTTAATACCGGCATTGTCGATGACGACGATCCGCTTGAGAAATACGAGGACATCTTGCGCGCCGCGGCCGAACGCAAATTGCCGATGGTGTGTACCAATCCGGATAAGGTGGTCGTGCGGCATTCCGGCCAGCGCGTGCTGTGCGCGGGTGCGCTTGCCAAATCATACGAAGCGATGGGCGGCGTCGCGCATTATTTCGGCAAGCCGTATCGCGGGGTGTACGAAGTTTGTTTCGGTATTCTGGAGGGCACCGATGCGTCGCGCGTGCTCGCGGTCGGCGACACGTTGGAAACCGATATTGCCGGCGCGCAGGAATTCGGTCTCAAGACGGTTTTGGTGCAAGGCGGCGTACTGGCCGAACCACTTGGTATCGAATGGGGTACGTCCGCGCCGCAAGAACGACTCGAAAAACTCTGCGCCGAGCACAGCGTGATGCCGGACATGACGATCCCGGCATTGATTTGGTAGCTAATTAAAGAATGCTATACAGGAGGAGCGGATGACCGCTGTCAATCATCAGATCAAACTCGCGGCGCGGCCGGTCGGGCTGCCGAAGGAAAGCGATTGGGAACGCGCGGAAGCGCCCGTGCCCGATCCAGGCGACGGCGAATTGCTGGTCAAGATTCAATACATGTCGGTCGATCCGGCGATGCGCGGTTGGATGAATGACCGGCCGTCCTATGTGCCCCCTGTGCAGATTGGCGATGTGATGCGTGCGCTGACCGTCGGCGAGGTGGTGGCCTCGAACAAGGACGGCTTTGCGGCCGGCGATTTGGTCGCGGGCGTGCAAGGCGTGCAGGAATACGCGATCTCCGACGGCAACGGTTTGATGAAAGCGGATGCCAAGCTTGCGCCGGCCCCCGCGTGGCTCAACACGCTCGGCATTGCCGGGCTCACCGCCTATTGCGGCTTGATCGAAGTCGGCCGGCCGAAAGAAGGCGAGACGGTCGTGGTCTCGGGTGCCGCGGGCTCGGTCGGTTTGCACGCGGGTCAAATCGCCAAGATCAAGGGCTGCCACGCGGTTGGCATCGCGGGTGGGCCCGAC
>JANQOH010000187.1 GCA_028289725.1 Alphaproteobacteria bacterium | reverse complement strand
CGCCGATGAACATCGTCCAGAACTGCAGTTTGCCGAGCGCCTCGTTGTACTGGCGGCCCGACATTTTCGCGATCCAGTAGTAGAAACCGCCGAACACGCTGAACACCGCTCCGAGCGACAGCACATAGTGGAAATGCGCCACCACGTAGTAGGTGTCGTGCAGAGCCAGATCGAGACCGGCATTCGCCAGGACCACGCCCGTCACGCCGCCGACTGTGAACAGGAAGATGAAGCCCACGGCGTAGAGCATCGGTGTTTTGAACTCGATCGAACCGCCCCACATGGTGGCGATCCAACTGAAGATCTTCACGCCCGTTGGCACGGCGATCACCATCGTCGCGGCCAGGAAGTACGCCCGCGTATCGACGTCCAGGCCCACCGTGTACATGTGATGCGCCCACACAATGAAACCGACAAATCCAATCGCCACCATGGCGTAGGCCATGCCGAGGTAACCGAAGATCGGCTTCTTGGAAAATGTCGCCACGATCTGACTGATAATGCCGAAGCCCGGCAAAATCAGGATGTACACCTCAGGATGGGCGAAGAACCAGAACAGATGCTGGAACAGAATCGGATCGCCGCCGCCCTCGGGCTTGAAGAAGGTGGTGCCAAAGTTGCGGTCGGTCAGCAGCATGGTGATCGCGCCCGCGAACACCGGCAGCGACAGCAGCAACAAGAAGGTGGTGACCAGGATCGACCATACGAACAGCGGCATCTTATGCAGGGTCATGCCCGGCGCGCGCATGTTGAAGATCGTCGTGATGAAGTTAATCGAACCCAAAATCGACGACGCGCCCGCCAAATGGAGCGAGAAAATCGCCATATCCATCGCGGGACCGCCATGGGCCATGTCGCTCGATAGCGGTGGGTAAATGGTCCACCCCGCTCCGACGCCGTCACCCGGCCCGCCGTCCACGAAGGCCGAGCCCACCAAAAGCATGAGCGACGGCACCAACAGCCAGAAGCTGATGTTGTTCATGCGCGGGAACGCCATATCCGGCGCGCCGATCATGATTGGCACGAACCAGTTGCCGAAGCCGCCAATCATGGCCGGCATGATCATAAAGAAGATCATGATCAAGCCGTGGGCGGTGATCAGAACTTTGTAGAAGTGGTAGTCGCCGCCGAGAATGCCGTCACCTGGGGCCGCAAGCTCCATCCGGATCAGCATGGAGAACAGGCCGCCGATCAATCCGCCGACGACCGCGAAGATCAGATAAAGCGTGCCGATGTCCTTGTGATTGGTCGAGAACAGCCACCGTCTCAGACCTGTTGGGTGATGATCGTGGCCGGCCGCCGCGTCGCTATAGGCCATTGGTGTTTCCTATTCCTCTGGATTTCCGCAATGCGCTTTAGCGCTGATCCGCATCCGCGACTTCCATGGTGTCGCGAACGCCGGCGATCTCATCATATTCTTCACGTGCCGTGACCAGCCAAGCCTGATACTCGGCTTCGGGCACCACGCGCACTTCAATGGGCATGAACGAGTGATTCGCGCCGCAAAGTTCGGAACATTGACCGTAGTATGTCCCCGGCTCGTCGACTCGGAACCAGGTTTCGTTGGTGCGGCCGGGCATCGCGTCGATCTTAACGCCGAAGGACGGCACCGCCCAGGCGTGGATCACGTCGTCCGAGGTGACCAACACGCGGACCGTCTTACCGACCGGCACCACCATTGCGTTGTCGGTGGCCAGCAACCGAGGTTGACCCGGCTCAAGCTCGTCTTCCTGGAGCATATAGGCGACGAACTCAAAGCCCTCGTCGGGATATTCATACTCCCATTGCCACGACTGGCCGATCGCCTTCACGGTCATGTCGGCTTCAGGTACGACCACAGCGTGGTACAGCAACCGGAAACTCGGCACCGCGATCACCACAAGAATGATCACGGGAACGACAGTCCATAACACTTCGATAAGAGTGTTGTGCGTCGTCCGCGACGGCGTTGGGTTCGCTTTGGCGTTAAATTTGATCATCACATAGATCAGCAAGCCAAGCACGAATGCGCTGATGATCGTGATAATGATGAGGATCAAGTTGTGGAAATCGTTCATCTCTTCCATGACCGGGGTCACGGCCTTCTGGAAGCCCATCTGCCAGTCGACCGGTTGCCCGGCCACTGGTTCCGCCGATGCCACGGCGGCAAAACCGACGAGCGTCGTCATTGCCGCGACAAATCGCGCAAAGAACTTAGTCACTGCCATGAAAGCATGTCCTTCAACATTCGTGTCCGCGTCGAGCGACACCCCCCGTGTCGTTTGGGATCGACGCTCCACCCCCGCTCGGCCGTACACCGCTTGCGCCGAATGGGGCAAGAGGCGGGCGCATATAACCCCGCAGACTGTCGGAAATCAAGCTTCGCCTCACGCAAGAATCACCGAAACGTGAGCACATGATTCCACTCCCAATACCCTAATCCAAGTTAATGCGTTTCCAAGCAAATTCCCAAGGCCGCCGCATTGCTGGATTGCACCCATAGCGAGGCCGTCGCGACGTCCCTCTTTGACGCATGTTGGGACGAGTCCCGCTTACCAGAATTTTCGGCCAAGTTCTGTCACTGTGAACCGAATTTTGGTTCTTTTGCGGGCGTTTAGAACCCGCTCAGTCGGGACTCGCGAATCAGGCAACAAGCCAAAAGTTGGCATTTGGCATCGCGCAAGACCGGTTGCTTGGTCGCGCTGCGGCGGGTGAAGCAAACCCAATACAGCGCAACTCGCTGAAATGTGACGCCCAACCGGTTGGTTTGCCGACGTCGCATCGCTACATATACAAGGCTTCGAAACTACAAGGCTTCGAAACGCGAAAGTGGCACAAAACGAATTTGGAGACCAACCGATGGCAGATATGGCGCGCCTCGACGACCTCTTCTTTACCCGCGCGGGCATGGACCAGGGCCGCGTTGAGGGGATCGTTGGAGATGCGCTGCACGGCGCCGACGACGGAGAGTTGTTTCTCGAGTACCGACAGTCCGAAAGCTTCAGCTTCGATGACGGCAAGCTGAAGAGCGCGA
>JANQOH010000183.1 GCA_028289725.1 Alphaproteobacteria bacterium | reverse complement strand
AATGGCCCGAGGTAATGGCCGCCATTCCGTCGAACCGCCGCTCAACGGGCATGCGTCGCGCCATGGCTCTTTGTTTACGACGAATCGCGGCGCGGCTCGCGCGATGAGGACGTTCCCGTTTTTCTCGTGCCTCAGCATCCGCCGGTACGCGGTAACGCGACGTCACGCCATTTACCCATGCAAAGTCGCCGAGGTTCGCCAGTCGAAGCCACAGATCCCAGTCCTCCAGCGCATCGAGACGGTCGTCGAGTCCGCCTTCAATGTCCCACGCCGTGCGCCGAAACAGCACCGATTGGATCGGCAAATAGTTGTATTGCCATAAACGCTTAAGTGAAAAGTCTTGAGCCGTGCATGTAACTTCGGAAAGATCGTCGGGCGGATCCGCTGGCGATGTCCGAATTTCGATCGTGCCGGCGTAGGAAGCGGGCGCGTCGGGCTTCGCGTCGAGCGCTTCGGCGAGAGTCGCGACGTGGTCCGGCATCAATTCATCGTCGTCGTCCAAGAAGCCGACATAGGCCCCTGTTGAACGCGCAACACCGGCGTTGCCGGCCGCGGAGCGCCCCGCCTTGTCGATCGATTCGTAGAGTATAGGAATCTCGCTCGACGCAGCGGCGGTTTTCACCAATCCACGCGAACGGTCGGACCCATCCTCGACCACAATGATTTCCGTGTTCGCGTACGTTTGGTTGGAAGCTGACGCTAAAGCCCTGCGCAGCATGGCTTGCCGTTCGCCATGGGTACGGATCACGATGCTGACGCGTGCGCCGTCCGGTGAGGGGTTCATTTCGGGTCCATTGCCGAGGATATTCTTGCGCCCGGAGATGCTCTAGCTTCGCCATTGTGATGTCGCGCGCAGCTCAATCCAACGACAAAGACTGCAACGGCGCCCCGGTGCCGCGCGTGCGCGTCATCGTGGTGAACTACAATGGCGGTGCGCATTTGGCGCGCTGCGTTGCCGCGCTTCGCCGCCAAACCTTCCGCGATTTCGAGGTGGTGATCGCAGACAACAGCTCGACCGACGGGTCGATTGCCGCAGTTCGCACCGAGGGCTCATGTATTCGCATTCTGGAATTTGGAGAGAACCTCGGATTTGCAGCGGCCAACAACCGGGCTGCCGCAGGCGCTGAGACGGATTGGATCGCGACACTTAACCCGGATGCGTTCCCCGAGCCCGATTGGCTTGAAACACTGATCGCGGCGGCCGACGCGTTTCCGGATACCGCCATGTTCGGGTCGACGCAAATCAGCGATGCCGATCCGTCGCTCTATGACGGCACGGGCGACGCCTATTTCTTTGCCGGCTTCCCATGGCGCGGCGCCTACGGCCAGCCGTTGCGCGACTTGCCGGATTTTGCCGAGACATTTTCGCCGTGCGGCGCGGCGGCGCTGTGGCGGCGCGACGCGTTCGATGCCGCAGGCGGCTTTGACGAGCGGTTTTTCTGCTATTGCGAGGACGTCGATTTGGCGTTTCGGCTGCGCGCACGCGGGGGACGCTGCATTCAAGTCAGCCACGCTCGGGTTCGCCACGTCGGCTCGGCGACCGTCGGTGCGCGGAGCGATTTCGCCGTCTTTCATGGCGCGCGCAACAGGATCTGGACCTTGGTCAAGAATACGCCGCTGCCGCTGCTCGTACTGGCCGCGCCGGTGCATGTGTTTGGCCTAGCTTTTATGGCGGTTAAATCGGTTGGGCGTCGCGGCGGTTGGCAGGAAACCAAAGCCGTCATGCGCGGCGTCGGCGCGGCGCTCGCCGGCCTCGGTCCGGTGCTCGCGGATCGTCGCCGGTTGGTGCGCGCGCGACAAACAACATGGTGGCGACTGGCTCAGGCCATGAGCTGGTCGCCAGTAACCTACCTGCGCCGAACCGCCGATTTACGGCCGGCGGCTAAGACGTGACCAAGCGTTTCAGATAATCCGCGTAATGGGTGTCGCCAAACTCTGACGCCAGCTTCAGGAGCTGAGCTTCATCAATAAAACCTTTGCGGAACGCGATTTCCTCGACGCACGAGATTTTCATGCCTTGGCGTTTTTGCACCGTCCGCACGAATTCAGACGCGGCGATAAGCGAGTCGTGGGTCCCGGTATCGAGCCACGCGAAACCGCGGCCGAGTTGCGTAACGGACAATGCGCCGCGCTCAAGATAAGCGCGATTGAGATCGGTAATTTCGAGCTCGCCACGTGCGGACGGCTTCAGCGACGCGGCGAGATCCGCGACTTTGGCATCGTAGAAATAAAGCCCGGTGACAGCCCAATTCGATTTGGGCGCGGCAGGCTTCTCTTCGATTGAGAGCGGCCGCGCGTCTTCACCGAGGTCGACCACGCCGTAGGCGCTTGGGTCGTCGACTTGATACGCGAAAATACGGGCACCGGTGGTCAATTGCGCCGCTTCAGTCAGCAACGGGGTCAGACCGTGACCGAAGAACACATTGTCGCCGAGCACGAGCGCTGTTGGACCGCCGGCAATGAAGTCACGGCCGATCAGGAAGGCTTGGGCCAGGCCCTCGGGCTTCGGTTGCGCGGCATATGTCAGCGACAAACCCCATTGTGAGCCGTCGCCCATAAGCATTTGAAATCGCGGCTGTTCCTCAGGCGTTGTAATAACCAAAATATCGCGAATGTTCGCCAACATGAGGATCGACAATGGGTAGTAGACCATCGGTTTGTCGTAGACCGGTAGCAGCTGCTTCGACACGCCGCGCGTGACCGGATGCAGGCGCGTGCCGGCGCCGCCGGCGAGAATGATCCCTTTCATGTGTGCACCCTGCTCCTAGGTCGCCGCCGCCAGGCCGAGACGTTCACCGCCATAGCTGCCGTCGCGCACCGGCCGCCACCAATCCGCATTGTCGCGATACCACGCGACGGTCGCCGCGAGTCCGTCCTCGAACGGCACCTGGGGCGACCAACCCAACTCCTTTTGAATGAGCGTGGCATCCAATGCGTACCGCCGGTCGTGCCCGGGCCGGTCGGTGACGTGTTCAATCAAACTGTTGTGGCGCGTGCCGCCGGGACGGGGAGTGAGTTCGTCGGCGAAGCGGCAGATCGAAGTGACCACATCCATGTTCGATTTTTCGCAAGCGGCGCTGACGTTGTAGCGGCCGCCGATGCGCCCTTGGGTCAGGACCGTGACGAGCGCTCGCGCGTGATCTTCGACATGCAGCCAATCCCGCACTTGTGCCCCGTCGCCGTAGACGGGCAGGGGCTTGCCGTCGAACGCGTTAAGGATCATCAGCGGGATGAGTTTTTCCGGAAACTGGCGCGGGCCGTAATTGTTGGTGCAATTGCTCAGCACCACCGGCAAGCCATAGGTGCGGTGCCACGCCAAGGTCAGGTGATCAGCCGCCGCTTTTGACGCGGCATAAGGCGAACCCGGCGCATAAACCGAGTCTTCCGTTGCGGCGACGCCGGGCGGCAGATCGCCAAACACTTCGTCCGTTGATATTTGATGGAAGCGAAAGGCCGCGTGCGCTTCGCCTTCCAGTTCGGTCCAATAGCGGCGCGCGACGTCGAGCAAGGTCTGCGTGCCCATGACATTGGTCCGCAGAAACGCATCGGGCGCATCGATCGAGCGGTCGACATGGCTTTCCGCCGCCAGATTCATCACGGCGTCGGGACAGTGTTCTCGGAAAATTCGTTCCACCGCGCCCGCATCACAAATATCAGTGTGTTCAAAGCGGTAGCGCGGTTCGTTCTCGAAATCGACGAGCGTTGCCGGGTTTGCCGCATAGGTCATTTTATCGAGATTGATGACCGAAAACTCCGGGCCCGCGAGCAATTCGTGGATCAGCGCCGAGCCGATAAAGCCGGCGCCGCCGGTGACTAAGATTTTCATGACGCCGGCACCGCTCGATAGTCGAAACACATATCGAGGTCGGCGAGGGTGGGCAGAGCGCGATCCTTTTCCGAGACGTGAGCCGCTTCGGGCGTCACCGGCCACGCAATGCCGAGCGCCGGGTCGCGCCACAAAAGACCGGCATCGTGGGCGGGTGCGTAAGGTGCCGACACTTTGTAGGACACGCGCGTTTCGGGCTCGAGCGTGCAGAAGCCGTGCGCAAACCCTTCGGGCACGTAAAGCTGTGCACCGGTTGCCGCCGACAGTTCGACCGCAACATGCTGGCCGAAACTCGGCGAGCCTTGGCGCAAGTCCACCGCGACGTCGAGCACACGCCCGGTGACCACACCCACCAGCTTGGCTTGCGCATGCGGCGGTGTTTGGAAATGCAGTCCGCGCACGGTGCCCACCGATTTCGAGAGCGACAGATTGTCCTGCACGAACGTGTGTTCGATCCCGGCATCGGCGTAAGCGCGCTTGCTATAGGTCTCGGTGAAATAGCCGCGCTCATCGCCGAAGCGCTTCGGGCGCACGATTTTCACATCGGGAATTGCGGTCGTTTCGATGTCCATGGACGCTTTGCCCGTTCGCTAAGCCACTGACGCCGTCGCGCTCGCATCATGGCCGCGTTTTTCGACCACGAAAAGCGCGCGCAGGCCCGCGAAGCGCATCACCGGTTGCGGCGCGTGCGTTTCGAGCCAGTGGAGGAACCGCACGATCGGCCACGGCGCTCCCCAATTTTGAAAACCGCCGGTAAATAAAAACGAAACCGACCCGAACGGAACCACCTGCGTGACCGCGAGGTCGGGGATTTTCGCGCGCACCATCTCAGCGCCGTCGGCGAGCACGGCTTTCGGGATCACCGCGTTGCCCGCCATCGGGTCCTTACCGGCGGGCGCGGCCCACGCCCACGGATCAGACACCGCCTCGCAATCCTCGTGATGAAAATACCGATAGACGATGCGGCCGAGCGCGCCGGTCCACGGCTCCGCCAGCACCAACCGCCCGCCGGGCGATAGAACGCGCGCGGCCTCGCTGAGCACGTGGCCCGGCCGCGCTAAATGAT
>JANQOH010000160.1 GCA_028289725.1 Alphaproteobacteria bacterium | reverse complement strand
CGCCGGCGCGGCCGCGCGTTTTGGAATCGCGGCGCCACCGGTCGAACGTCATGGCGTTCGGGCAGAACCGCTTCGGCGCGTCGTCCGGCCGCCGGCCGTCGAGCCACTGGGTGCAGCGCCGTTTGTCGATGCAATGCGCGCAGGCGTGATCCGCCAGTTTGAGTTCCGGCCAATAGCGCGCCACCACTTGATCGGCCGAAAGCCCGCGCCGTGCCAGCATGGCCGCGATGCGATGGCGGTGCGGCGCAAGACACCCGTCGGGTCCGAACAAATCCGCCCGCGTCAGCCCGCGCGCCGCCAGCGCCGCATCGATCGCGCCGTCGGTCGTCCGTCCCATCGGTTGCGACAACGGATCATCACGCCGCCGCCGCAGCGCGCCGATCCACCTCACCAGCGTGTTCAAATAGGGCATCGCACCCCCCACCGCGTGGGCGCAAAGCGCCGAATGATGAGAATCCAACTCGAAAAACGCCGAATCCGCCCTGATCTATGTCAAGAAATCGGTAATCCGGGCGATATCGCTGCGGGCCCGTCGTCGGCTTGCTCGGGCGAACGCCCTGCCCTATAGAACCCAGAAATCGGGTGAAAATGCCGGGGGATCGATCGGAGACATGACGGATTCGGGCGGAAAAGACAAAGCGAAAACGGAAACCAGGTCCGAGGCGAAGGACACGTCGGGGGGTGATGCGGGCGACGGCGCGTCGGGCGACGCGGACGGCGCCAAATCCGATGCGTCCGCGAGCTACAGCCGGGGCGAAAACCAGAAAGCGGTGACCGACGCCTATCGCAGCAACTGGCACGACGTGTTCGGAAAGAAAAAGCGGCGCGGCGCCAAGAAATAGCGCGCAACACGCCTCCCGCGGGCGCGGCCGCAAATGGGACCGACGCCTGGTCCGCGGTGCCGAGAGCTTGGATTTCGGCGACCAGAACGCGATCCGAAACATGGGCGGCCGATCGTGTAAGCTTCTCGCCAAGCCATTGGGCGAAACCGGCCTGACCGACGGTTGGCGCGGAACACGGCCCGCGCAATGGCGTTGCCGTCGAAAGCATCGGGGATTGGATGGAAGAGCGCGTACGGGTCGCCGAAGAGGCGGTCGAAGGCTATCTCGAGACGCCCCTTGAGCTTTACACCGCCACCCGATTCCGGCGCGCCGACCAGGCGTTCGCTCTGGTGCGCCAGGCATCGTTCGACCCGGACGCATCCTGGTCGCTTTTTATTCACGAACAGAGCTGGCACGTGCGCCGCGTCGTGGCCCCCGCCATGCGCACCGAGCAGGACGACATTTATTATCGCTACCTCTATGTGTCCGACGCGCCGGTTCCCGAAACCGACGCCACCGGATTGGTCGCCGAATTGACCGACATGCACCTGGCGCCCTTCCTGCCGATGAATCGGAGACTGGGTCTCGACGGTTGCGACTACACGATTTACGCCGGCAGTCTCTTTCTGTGGACCCGGTTCCATTGGTGGGGCGATGTTCCAGAGCCGTGGACGGCGCTTCGCGATTGGTACGCCAAGAGCGTGTCGTTGTTCGAAGCGCACCTGCCGGACTGCAGCGTGCCGATTCAAGACAAGCACCCTTGGGTCACCTAGGCCCCGCCGGATCACCACCCGCGCAAGGCAATGCGGTGCGCCGCAATCGGAACACCCGTCCCGGAAATTTGATGCGCGGCTAATGTTTCACCAGCGGTGGGCGCCCGGTGAGCGCTTGCGATTCCATGATCTGGCCGAGCGTGAACGCGGCTTGTTTCCGTTCGCTCTCCGGCAAGTCGACGCCCGCGGATTTGCGGATCGACGCCAGCTCGTCGTCGAGCGCGAGCATGCGTTCGTTGAGATTGCCGGTTTCGACGTCTTGTAAGGTGCGGAACTTGGCGCTCAGGGCGATATATTCCCGTGACAACCGCCCGCATTCGGCTTGATCGGCGGCTCCGTTGCGGCCTTTGTGCATCATAATCAAAAGCGCGCTTAGCAAGGCCGCGGCGCCACCAAAGACCGTCCACACGCCGCCGGCAAAAATCGCGCCGCCCGCAAACAGCGACAACAGCGCCGGCACGATGATGGTCACCCAGTTGATCTTGCTCAGAAAATGCATCCGGCTGTCGTACCCGATGCCGAGAACCATGCATTCAATCTGGCGCCGGGCCGCGACGGCGCGCACATCGTCATAGGCTTGCGTGGTCATCGTGCCTCCTCACATGCAGCGTGGGCGTGGCGGCGGCGTCGATTTCGCCGATGAACGAAACGCCGTGTCACTCTCGCGCCAGTTGAACCGCGGTGCAAGGGCGTGCTGTACTGGTTCGACGCGCGAGAGCGCGCGGCGGGAGGCAGGTGATGGCGGATACCACGGCCGACCAAGACGGGATCGGGAATACGGGCGCCGGCTGGAAGCCGTCCGGGCCGATCCAGCTCGCGCCGATCAATGCCTGGCCGCCGCGGCCGCGCGAAACGCTCAAATGGCTGTTCGGTTTTCCGGGCTATCTCTGGCCGTATAATGCGTTTTGGCTCGGCGTCACGCTGATCACCTGGGCGTTTCTCACCCCGCCGCTGGCCGCCATGCAGACGTTCGAGCTGTGGTGGATCGGCATTCTGTTCGCGCGCAACTTCGCGTTCATCCTGCTGCTGTTCGGCGGGCTGCACCTCTATTTCTACACCTTCAAGGGCCAGGGCGACGGCCTCCGCTTCACGCCGAAGCCGTTCGCCACCAACAGCCGGCGCTTTCTGTTCAAGGATCAAGTGCGCGACAATATCTTCCGCGCGCTGACCTATGCGGTGCCGATCATCACGGCGTATGAGGCGGTGACCTATTGGGCGTTCGCGAACGGCTTTCTCGGCCTGTTCAGCCTGGACGCGCATCCGGTTCTGTTCTGGGGCTGGTTCGCGCTGCTGCTCCTGCTCGCGCCGGTGATCCACGCGATCCACTTTTATCTCGGCCACCGCCTGCTGCACGCGCGCTGGCTGTACAAGACCGTGCACAATGTGCACCACCGCAATGTCGAGATCGGGCCATGGTCCGGCCTCGCCATGCACCCGGTGGAGCTGATCATTTATTTCTCGACCGTCGTTGTGCAGTGGCTGCTCGCGCTGCACCCGGTGAACGCGCTCTATCAGATCCACCTCGCCGCGTTCTACCCGGCGCTCGGCCATTGCGGCCACGACAAGCTCAAACCCGGCAACAAGCTCGCGATCGACGGGGGCAACTATTTCCACTACCTGCACCACAAATATTTCGAGTGCAACTACGGCGGCAGCCTCGCCCCCCTAGACCAATGGTTCGGCACCTTCCACGACGGCACCGAAGAAGGGCACGCAAGGATGCGCGAGCGGATGAGGGCGAAACGGGCGGTGAATGGTTAGGTAGCTGCTTTTGCAAAGCGGCTTCGCGGATCGCATTTTCGTTGGTTAACGCCCCTTCTTTTTTTGGATTTTCAGTTAGCATTTTGTCCAATCCACATTTTTTGGGCGTTGAAGTCGCAATTCAGTATACTTTCAGTTGATTCATCGTTTGAGTTCCCGCTGATCTAGTTTTTCGGTAGCTAGCTGCCGGGTACACGGCACAAGCATTGAATCTCGCTTGGCAAAAAACGAGCGCATCGTTTGAGTGCAATTTCATAAAGTCCGTCAACGCGCCATGGACGGTTTCTCGCGGTTCCGATTGGCTGTTGCGCGCAAGAACGCGTGGCTTTGGCATCATCTAGATGTTGCGCGATATCGCTACCTTGTTTGGCAGCATTTGCATGGTCAGGTGACAATTCTGAGCGTGCTGGTAGTTGCCATTGTTGGTAGCGCATTTTTCGTACCAACACTCCAGAATTTGATGCAACAGGGCTTTGGATCTGACGCTAAACTAGCGGCACTGGGGTCATTGTTCTTAGGCCTTGGCGTCGCTTTGGTTGGCGCTACAGCAATCGTTTCCTCCCTTGTGTTGTTTTCAATGCAAGTGAATATCGAGCGAATGCCACACGGCTTGTTTCGCCAGCTTAGCGCAGACCCCTTCTTGCTTTCTATTTTCGCTGTCTCATTCTTGCTAGCGCTGGGCGTGGCCATACTCTCACTTGTTGCCCAGCAGAATACGATCGGTTTGACGACGTTTGTCGCATTCTGGTCGACGACGGTCGTGATTGTCCTATTTGTGTGCGGCTACCGACGCGCCCTCATTTTGGTGAACCCCACTCAGCAGCTAGCACTAGTGGTCCGGAAAACACAGAAAGAACTGCGTACTTGGGCGCGCCGCGCGAAACGCGCCGCCCCGCTTTTTTCGGAAGATAGCGGCACGCCAACCATCGAAGACGAGCGCAGCGCATCTCAGCACGATGTTAAGAGAGTCACATATTTTCAGGTCAATCCCCATTGGACGAGCGGCGCTTTGCAGGGCATGCAATACGCCTTCTCCTTCGCCCGAAGGTACGCGGAACAAGGCGACCATGAAGTCAGCGCGGCGGCCATGGACGCCGTGATCGCCATTAATCGAAGCTATATCGAAGCAAAAGGCAGAACGTTCTTTGGTGAGCTATGGTTGATTGAAAATCCGCTCTCTTCAGATGGTGTCGTGAACGAGACTCTCGAACATATTAGACAGACCGCCCAAATCTCCATTGCTCGAAAAGACGAGCAACAAATCCAACAATGTTTCCACACTTTGTCGGCCCTCGTTCGTGAATATCTCACCATAGATTATGCAGGCCCAGTCGAATCTAGAACTCATGCCCACCTCGCCGCAGGATACCTCGCAAACGAAGTGCAAAGAGTCGTGGCACATCAAATGCCCGACATCCTTATGGAAGGCATCCGCCAAATGGGTTTGTGCGCTGACATGATTTTGACGGTGGAAGGTCCTCAGGGTACCAGGTTCTTGGTGGAAAGAATTGGCACAATTGGATGCGTAGGAATACCGCGAGATCAATTACGGCCTGTCACTCACTCAGCGGTAGACCAGCTCGCTCGGATCAGCTTCAATTTGTTGCGTTGTCGCGAGCCAGAAGTGCACTTCGCGGCCGAAGATGTCCGCGAGAGCGTAAAGCTCATAGCGAACCGGCTCATCGACCAACCTGACACGCCATTAAGCAGTATCCATAGCAGGTACCTAGCTCCCTACTATTCGGCCTCAAGCACGCAGAGCCTCACTGCGAAACTCACTAAACTCGCGAATGCAATATCTGACGCACCGGAGGACGACGAGGATTCGCAGCAGATAGTCGACAATCTTGACGAATGGGCGGAGGGAATGCATGAGACTGATAGAGAAATCTTTCTTCACGCAATAGCCCAACGTTCTCAGTTTACGTTCGATATGATCCGTTGGATTGCTTCTACTACCACTATCCTGCTTGCTGTATCGAACACCGACGCCTGCTCAGATCACAACAAACAAAAGCTGCGAGATCACGCAAAATGGCTAATAGCGGTTCTTGATTGGGTGCCCGTTGACCAAGAATCTATAAAGTTCGTTGAAAGATTTCGGCTGACAGAAACCCTGTTCAAATCTGCCATCGATGCACGTAATCGTGATTGCGACTCCATTGCCGATTTTATAGCCAATTTACTCATTTCGTGGATGTTCAAAGGAGCGAACCACCATACTGGTCGGGCAATACTCGAGCGAGCGATCTATGGTATCGCCGCACTTGTAGTGCACCATGACAACGGTGATTTCGGACAAATTCTGAAAGCTGAAATATCGAGACGACTCGCTGAAGGAGAGCTTCCCAACCAAGAAGTTCGCACTCATGCCGCACGAGATATACGTGACCGCGCCGCCGCGCTATATCGTCAAGGCTCTCACTTCTCGGCGATAGACAGTGCGATTGCTGCTCTCGATCATCAAAAATTGAGACCGCTGCTTGAAGATTTGGCCGATCTCATTTCACCGACGCCAGATGGGGGCACGGTTTAATTTGACACCGGAACTAGCGTTGCATTCTCATTCCACTAAACTGATTGGCATATCGTCTAAACCTACTACCTGCTGCGTTACCTGCGGCGCAAATCCCAATTCGGCTACACCCAAGTGAACGGTTAGTTTTGAATGCAATATAAATAGTATGGCATGTTATTAAAGAGACGGTGGACTAACGTTCCTGTAATCGCTGCCGCACACCAGCCGACACCTGCAACAACAATGTCGCGAGCGCGGCAATCCCCGCGCCCACCAAGATCGTCGCACTCGGCATCATGCCGGTTCGGGCGGCGTCGAGAGCCACGACCAGGGCGGGGATGAGGTAGTTGTAGGACATCACTTTCGCCGACGGCAGACGCAGGCTCGCGTAGTTGAGCAGGTAGAAGGTGACGGCGGAGGTGAAGACGGCGAGGTAGGCGATGCCGGCCCAGGCTTGGGTCGGTACGGCGCGCCAGTCGGTCGCCGCGAGGTCGGGCGCGGCGATCAGGGCGAGCAGCGCGGAGCCGACCAGCAGCGTCCAAAACATTTGGCTGCGCAGGTTTTCGCCGACGTCGAGGCGGCGAGTGAGCGGCGAGAAGGCGGCCATCGCGACGCAACCGGCGAGGAAGATCACATCGCCCTTGCCCAGCTTGAGCGCCAGCGCGTTGGCGAGCGAGCCTTCGAACACCACCCACAACGCGCCGAACGCCGCGAGCAGCATGAAGGCGATCTGGCGCGGCGGGGTTTTCTGACCGAGCATCGGCCAGGCGATCGCGGCGGAAAACAGCGGCACCAGCGTAAACAGCGCGGCCGTGTTGATCGCATTCGTGAAGCGCAGCGCCGCGAACATGGCGGTGAAGAAACCGACCAGCGCCGCCGCCAGGATCAGATAGCGTACGAAGTCGCGCGCGCTCGGCCATCGCCATTCGCGCCGCGCGGTGAGCAGCACCGCGAACACCGCGGCGGCCATCGCGAAGCGCACGCCGTTGAGCGCCGCGGGTTCCAG
>JANQOH010000137.1 GCA_028289725.1 Alphaproteobacteria bacterium | reverse complement strand
GCGCGGACGAGGTGAGTTGGGTCCAATCGTCCTATCTCATCGCCGAAGTGATCATGATCCCGCTGGCCGGCTATTTGGCCCGGCTCATGTCGACACACGTCCTGTTTGCCCTATCGGCGCTCGGTTTCTCGATTGCCAGTCTGGGATGCGCCGCGGCCACCAATCTGGAAATGATGATCGTCTTCCGCGCGCTCCAAGGGTTTGCCGGCGGCGCCATGATACCCCTGGTTTTCGCGACCGGCTTTACGCTGTTTCCGGGCAAAAAGCAGGCTGCCGTGTCCGTGGCGATGGGCATGATCGTCACGCTCGCCCCCGCGCTCGGCCCTTCCGTTGGCGGTTACATTACCGAACAGCTGTCATGGCAATGGTTGTTTATCATCAACGTCATTCCGGGATTTCTGATCGCTTCCACCGTTTGGTCCCTGATTCGCATTGACAAAGCTGACAGGTCCCTTCTACGGCGCCTGGACATTCCGGGCCTTCTATACTTGGCGATATTCCTCGGAACCTTCCAATATGTCCTTGAAGAGGGGCCGGAAAATCGCTGGTTCTACGACACAGAGATTTTTGTTGTCGCGACAATTTCGGCGGTCGCCGCGGTCTTCTTCCTGTCGCGTGTGTTTTCCTGCCCGGAACCGATCGTCGACCTGCGCGTCTTCGGCAACAGAAATTTCGCGATCGGCTCGTTCTACAACTTCGCGCTTGGCGTCGGCCTGTGGGGCATGCTGTTTCTGATGCCGCTCTTTCTTGCGTGGGTGCGCGACTACAACAGCTTCCAGATCGGCTTGATTATGCTTGTCACGGGCGCGTGCATGTTTCTGTCAGCGCCGATTGCGGGGACGTTGGCAAGATTTATGGATCCCAGGACCATGCTTGGCATTGGTTTGTCGATGATTAGCGTGAGCATCTATCTGAACTGCTTCCTCACGTCAGAGTCCGGCTTTTGGGACTTGTTTGTGCCGCAGGTTCTGCGCGGGTTGTCGCTGATGATCTGTCTGATTCCGGCGAACATGCTGGCGCTCGGGACGCTGCGTCCGGATCAACTCAAGAACGCGAGCGGCCTCTACGTCTTGAGTCACAGCCTTGGCGGCGCCATTGGACTTGCGGCGATCAATGCACTCTTGATCGCGCGAACCGCGGTCCATCACGCGTATCTTGCGGATGGCATAAACATCCGGCGCGCGCTCGACGACTACGATCTTTCCGCACTGGCGCAGTACGCGCCGGGCGCGGAAGCGCTGCATTCGTTGGCAGATCTTGTGACACGCGAAGCGACCGTTCTGGCGTTCAACGATGTCATTCAGATTCTCGCCGCCGTTATGGCCGCGTCGATGGTGTTCTTGCTGTTTATCCGGTCTCCCCGTGCGCCGGCCATGGAAGCCCAACCAGCTTGAACTAGGAGCCGGCTTCCTGGAGGGCTTGTTCGAGCAAATCGAGCGTGGCCTTGGTGAACGCCCACATATTTTTCTGCCGATCCGCATCGCCCGTTTCCAATGTGATCACGCGCTCCACCGCGCCCGAAACCGCGATGCAGGTGTGGCCCGCGTCGTCCCCATAGCGATTGCCAGTGGGCCCTGAGGCGCCGGTCTCCGCGAGCCCCCAATCCGCGCCAAGATGGTCGCGCATGGTTCGCGCGAGCCAAAGCGCGTAAGGTTCCGACGCCGACCGCACGCCCTTAAGTGCCTCGGCACCCGGCGGCAGCAGCGCCTCCCGCGCGGCGAGCGTGTAAACAACGCCGCCGCCCAGAAAGTAAGCGGATGCACCGGGGACGGCGAGCAGCGACGCCGAAACAAGACCGCCGCCCGATGACTCAGCGACGGCGACTGTTTCGCCACGCGCCTTAAGTTGTTCCGCAACGGCGCTCGAAAAAGCTGTGAGATCGTCCATGGCTCGTATCCACTCAATGGCTGTAAGGTGTCCCGCTTCGTCAATAAGCCCTGGGGAAGGTTCGATGATCAAGCTCGTATTCTGCTTACGCCGTCGGGAAGGTCTGTCGCGGGAGGAATTCCAGCGCTATTGGCGCGAGGATCACGCACGACTCGTGAAACAACACAAAGACGCTCTCGGCATTTTGCGCTACGTCCAGGTCCACACCGACTATGGCGCGATGACGGACGCCTTGCGCAAATCGCGCCGGGCGGACGAACCCTTTGATGGCGTTGCGGAGCTTTGGTACGAGAGCATCGAAGCCATGCAAGCGAGTGGCGGCAACCCGGATGCACGCGCCGCCGGCAAGGCGCTCTACGAAGACGAAAAAACCTTTATCGACCTTGAGCGGTCAAGCATATGGGTCGGCCAAGAGCACGAAATCATTAGCGGTTAGAGCGTCTCGGGCGCGAGCGAGAGCAGGCTGCGCCGCAAATAATTGAGCAAGCTAATCACGGCGTATTGCCGCACCCGATTTCGGTCGCCCGGCAAGTGCACGATATGCGACTCCGAGCGGTCCCGATAGGCGAGGCCGAGATAAACCGTTCCGCGCCGATTGGTGTCTGGGTCGTCCGTTTCGGATGCGGCCAGCGTCGCAATGCCAACATCTGCATCCAGCGCTCTTCGCGCGCCATCCGCCATGGCCGCCGCGTCTTCTTTGCTCGGTGACTGTGTCGCGGCTGCGCCGATGACTTTTGCCCGCACGCCGGGGCGAGCGGACACGAGCGAGCCACACAAAACTTGTTCCGCTTTTGGCGCCGAC
>JANQOH010000096.1 GCA_028289725.1 Alphaproteobacteria bacterium | reverse complement strand
TGCCGGGCTGTTCGTCGACTTCAAGCCCAAATTCGTCAAGCGCTATGGCGAACTTGGCAGCGGCATCGCCGAAGCCGCCCGCCTCTACGCAGAAGAAGTTCGCGCCGGCGCCTTTCCGGGACCTGAGCACACCTTCTCGACGCGCTCATAATTGGGCAAGTTTTTAGAAAGTTTGCAAAAAAATTGAAGTATACGACCCAGCAATCAAAACTATGTCGGAGCAATGGAGCGCAGATTTCAGATTCTTAGTCTACCTTCGGGATCTTGATAGGGCCAATGGCTCAAACGACCAAAATTACTCCGCTTGGATACATAGTTGGAATTCTTGGAACATGGTTGATTATAGTACCAATA
Organism: Alphaproteobacteria bacterium; assembly: GCA_028289725.1. Classification (GTDB taxonomy): domain Bacteria; phylum Pseudomonadota; class Alphaproteobacteria; order UBA7887; family UBA7887; genus JAKZSU01. Next base: position 6,701 of record JANQOH010000096.1, on the reverse strand, counting down.
TTTAGTGTGCTGGTAGTGTTATGCCTGTCAATATTGACATCAGAACCATATGAGTTTCCCGATTTCTTTTCGCCCGGAACTTGGCGTTTTGTTGTATTGGTGATTCTAATTGGCTCAATGATCTTTTTTCTTAGTTCTCTAACACTGGGGCTTGCGTTCCAAGTTGTATATTCGTTGAGAGAGATAAGTGGCATAGGGCCGTATGCCTTAGCAGGTTTCATGACAGCTCTGGGTGGCTGCGTGGTGCTCCATTCAGTATTTCCGGTTATGCCCGAGTTTTACGCGTTAGCTCTGGTATCCGGCGTTGCATCAGGCTTTGTGTATTGGAAAATCGCTGCCAAATGTTCTCGTGATTTCAACGCCGAATAGCGTGGCAACGATCGGCGATGAAACTCGTCCGTGGATGTGCCGTGCTCAGCACATCTGACCGGCGCTGGCTGACCTGCGAGGGTTATACTCCGCGGCGCATTCGAAGGGACACGAACCGTGGCGATCATTACTGACATCAAGGCGATTCCGCTCGAGCATGATTTGGGGGCGGAAAACGCCTACGGCATGGCGCGGGGCATGACCAGTATTCGCAACATGACGTTGGTTCAGGTCGAGACCGATGCCGGCTTCACGGGTTACGGCGAGGCTTGGGGCCCGTGCGCCATGGTGGTTGCGTCGCTTGATGTCGTTCGACCTTATTTCGTCGGCCGCGAGGTCTATGATCGTGAGCAAATCCCCGCTTACATTTACAACCAACGCTATCACCTCGGCATCCAAAACACGGTGACCGCCGTCCTCGGCGGCATCAACATCGCTTTGTACGACGTGATCGGAAAGCTGCACGGCGTACCGGTGCACAAACTGCTTGGCGGTCTCAACACGGATCATGTTCCGGCCTATGCGTCCGACGGCTATTTCGCGGCCAATCCGGGGAACCAGCTTGAAGATCAGATGCGCGATTTTCGCGATCAAAACTTTCCCGGTGTGAAAATCAAAATCGGCCATTCAGCGGCCAGCGATGTCGAACGTGTCGCCCTGGCACGCGACGTACTCGGATCCGACATAGCTCTCATGGTTGATGCAAACGGCAATTACACGGTTGATCAAACCCTCGAGAGCATGCGCCGAATTGCTGAGTATGACATTTATTTTTATGAAGAACCGTTGCCGCCAACCGACTTCGACGGATATACCGAGCTGCGTGCGCGAGCCTCAATTCCCATTGCGACCGGAGAGGCGCTCTATACCGCATGGGATTTTAAGCGCCTGGTCGACAATCGCTGCGCCGATCTGTTGCAGCCGGATCTGACATTGTGCGGCGGTATTGATGAAGCGAAGGCGATCTGGAGCATGGCGCGTCTCGCCAATTTGCGCATGTCGCCACATGTTTGGGGCGGTGCGATCGGTCTTGCTGCGGCTGTTCATTTCATTGCGGCTCTGCCGCCGTCGCCGCATACCGAGCGCGTACCGCAGCCCGTCATGCTGGAATATGACCAGGGGCGGAACGCGCTCCGCGACGACCTCCTCGCATCCCCGGTTCCCTGTGTCGACGGACATCTCACGGTCCCGACCGGCCCAGGCCTTGGCATCGAAATCGACTGGGACGTGGTGGAAAAGTACCGGGTGAGCTAGGCCCGACGCGGCCGTGGCTTGACACGCGGGTCCGCGCATGGCCAATGCACGCTCATCGACCAGTCCTAAGGAAACAGAACCTCGAAAATGGCGCGGATATTTGTCACCGGCGGCAGCGGCTTTGTCGGCGCCCATCTAGTGCGGAGGCTGGTCGCCGACGGCCACGATGTCACGGTCTTCGCGCCGGCGCCGGAGCCGTGTCTCACCAAAGCGGATTTAGATACCATCAATTTCGTATCCGGCGGCGTCGAGGAGCCGGGCGCACTGGACGCATGGATCGGCTCAACAAAGCCGGAAGTCGTGGTCGGGCTCGCGGCCTACGGCGAGGGCGGTCGGGGATTGTTGGCGGCCGCCGCGGGACAAGAAGCGTCCGCGCTCGCGGTGAATGTCGGGGGTTTTCGCAACCTGCTCGCGGCGTGCGAGCGGTTCGGCGTCGCGCGTGTCATCTGGACCAGCACCCTCGCGGTCTATGGCCGCGCATCGCTCTATCCAGATGCGCCGGTCGACGAAACGGCGGAGCGCCGGCCGGAGACCTTCTATGGTCTGACCAAAGTGCTGGCGGAAGATGTTGCACGGTATTATCGCGAGGTCCGAGGGCTTTCGCTCACAGGCATTCGCTTGCCCGTGGTGTTTGGGCCAGGTCTTTGGTATCGCGGCGCGGGGACGCAGATCATCGATCTGTTTCAAGCCGCGGCGACTGGCGGCGCGGCGGAACTCGAGGTGTCGACCAGTCCGCTTGAAATCATGTATGTCACCGATGTGGCGAATGCCTTGGCGCACGTCGCGAGTCACACCGGCCCGCTCGATTTGATTTACAATCTGAGCGCCTACGCGCCGTCGCTCCACGAGGTTGTTGCTGTGCTAAAGGAAATCTCGCCAGACCTAGACGTGGCGACGGCGGACGTTGACCCACCGTTAACCTATCCATTGGTATCAAGCCGAAAGCTCGCGGAGGAAGTGGGCGTCGAGTCGACGTTTTCGCTCGAACAGGCTTGCGCTGCTTACGTCGAAGCCTTACGTAGCGGGCTCTAACTCTCAGAAACCGGACTGCTTATGACCGACGATCTGCGCAATATCGCGATCATCGCCCATGTCGACCATGGCAAGACAACGCTGGTCGATGCGTTGCTGCGCGATTCCGGGGCGATCCGCGCGAACCAGCAGGTGGCCGAACGTGCGCTCGATTCCAATGATTTGGAGCGCGAACGCGGCATCACCATTCTGGCGAAATGCACATCCGTGACTTGGCGAGATACGCGGATCAACATCGTCGACACGCCCGGTCACGCCGATTTCGGCGGCGAGGTGGAACGGATCTTGAGCATGGTCGACGGCGTGCTGGTCTTGGTCGATGCCGCGGAAGGGCCCATGCCGCAGACCAAGTTCGTCACCACGAAGGCTCTATCACTCGGCCTTAAACCGATCGTAGTCATCAACAAGGTCGACCGCCCGGACGCGCGTTCCGATGAAGTGCTTGATGAAATCTTCGATTTGTTCGCCGCGCTCGGCGCCACCGAGGAGCAGTTGGACTTCCCGTATCTGTTTGCCTCGGCAAAGCAGGGGTGGGCGTCGGACGGTGCCACGCCGCCACAGGGTGACGAAGCGAATCTCGGCCCACTGTTCGAACTCATCCGCGCTCATGTCGCGCCGCCGAGCGCCGACCGTGAGGCGCCCTTCGCCATGCTGGTTTCGCTCTTGGAAGCGGACCCCTATCTCGGGCGAGTTTTGACGGGGCGAATCCACGCCGGCGCGATTTCCGCCAACATGTCGATCAAAGCGTTGCGGGCCGGCGAAGGCCAAGTGGAGACGGGCCGTGCGACGAAATTGTTGGCGTTTCGCGGTTTGGAACGCGTGCCGGTCGAGCGTGCGGAAGCTGGCGATATCGTTGCCATCGCTGGGCTGGCCGACGCGACGGTCGCGGACACGCTGTGCGATCCGGCGCACGAGGGCGCGCTCGACGCACAACCGATCGATCCGCCGACGCTGGCCATGACATTTTCCGTGAACGACTCGCCGTTGGCCGGGCGCGACGGCGACAAGTTGACCAGCCGCATGGTTCGCGCCCGTCTGATGCGGGAAGCCGAGGGTAATGTGGCAATCCGGGTGCGTGAGACCGACGCCGGCGACGCTTTCGAGGTCGAAGGCCGGGGCGAACTTCAGCTCGGCGTGTTGATCGAAACCATGCGTCGCGAAGGCTATGAGCTTTCGATCAGTCGGCCGCGCGTCTTGTTTCAAACCGACCCCGAGACCGGCGCCAAGCTCGAGCCGATCGAGGAAGTGGTGATCGACGTCGACGAGGACTATGCCGGTGTTGTGGTCGAGAAGCTCGGTCAGCGGCGCGGCGAATTGATCGAAATGCGGCCGGGCGGCAAAGCCAAGACGCGTTTGGTCCTGCATGTGCCTTCGCGCGGCCTGATCGGCTATCACGGCGAATTCTTGGCCGATACGCGCGGCACCGGTGTGCTCAATCGCGTGTTTCACGCCTACGCGCCGCACAAAGGTTCGCTCGAAGGCCGGCGCAATGGCGTGCTGATATCAACGGCTGCCGGCAAGGCGGTCGCTTACGCTTTATGGCAACTCGAGGATCGGGGCCCAATGATCATCGAGCCAGGCGCGGCGGTCTATCAGGGCATGATCATCGGCGAACACACCCGCGGCACCGATCTCGAAGTCAATCCGCTCAAGGCCAAGCAACTGACGAACATTCGCGCGGCGGGCAAGGACGAAGCGGTGCGTTTGACACCGCCGCGCATGCTCACCTTGGAGCAAGCGGTGTCTTACATTGCCGATGACGAGCTGGTCGAAGTCACGCCCGCCGCCATTCGCCTTCGCAAACGCGACCTCGATCCCCATGAACGCAAACGCGCCGCGCGCAAGGCTGCCGCGGCCGAATAGGCCGCAAGAGCTCGCGGACTCAGCGCGACCCAAAGATCGGTACGGTCCCCCCGCGTCACCGCAAGCGTCCAGCACTTTGCAAGACGCTTTCGCAATCCCACATTAGTGATGTTGCACCCTAGGAGATTGTGCACGGCAATGAGAGCCGGGACCAAGCTTCGCGCTTACTGCGAAGGTTATTCAGCGTCGGCCGAACGCGAACCTACAGGGTCACAGGAAGCCTAATGCCGGGCCTAAGGTCTTATCTCGGGCAAACAGACCCCGGCACGGCGGATCAGCATATCCTCGAGGGTGCGCTCGGCAATTTGGTGTTGCGTCCTTGGTTTGATTGGATCGCGGTGCGGTCTATTGCCCACGGCTATTTTCCCTTGTCTCGTGCTTGGGCCGCCGCGCAAGAGGCGCAAGGATCGGTCGATCGCTTTGTCGAACTCGCGGCAACGAGAGAAATATCGACAGTGGGTATCCGCTGGATGCTTGATCTCGTCGAGCGCCGCCGACAGCGTTACGAAGAAGCGAATGCCAAATGGTTGTCTGCGTTCTTTGAAACATCGGAGACGCGTACGGATGACCTCATCGCTTCCGAGGCCAACCGGCGTGCGGCGGCCCACGAACATATGAGCACGCGCGCCGCGTTCGTCCCGTTGCTCGGACGCGTGTCGTCGGTTCGGTGGGAAGTCGCGACGCCCGACCAGGTCGCGCTGCGGCATGAGGCTCGATTGTTGGATACCGCGTCGGCGTTCGCTGCGCCCGAGCCGCAGGAAATCACAACATCGAACGAAATTCCGAGCGCTACGGGAAGAGACTACTGGTTGCGTTTCAATTCGCCACACCTAGGCGATCAGGCGTGGGCGCGGGTGTCGGCGCCAGCGAAAGACGCAAACGCGCCGACCTTGATCTTTCTTCACGGAATTTGCGTCGAAAGCGACATGTGGACGGATGCCACAGATCCGTTGAACGGTGGCGCACTCGAAGGTTTTCGCGTGGTAAGACCGGAAGCGCCGTGGCACAGCCGCCGTGTGAAACCCGGATGGTACGGCGGCGAGCCTGCTATCGGGCAAGGCCCGCTCGGATTTCTCGACCTTTTTGAAGCCTGGGTGGCAGAAACTTCTGTGTTAATTGACTGGGCCCGCCGCACAAGTCGTGGACCGGTCGCGATTGGCGGCGTCAGCCTGGGCGCGCTGACCAGCCAGCTCGCCGCCGTGGCCGCACGTTCTTGGTACAGCGATTTGCAGCCAGATGCGTTGTTTCTCGTCGCGACAAGTGGCGCAATTCTAGACGTTGTACAATCCGGTAGCCTGGCAACGGCCGTCAAACTGCAAAGCCAACTCGATCGAGCCGGGTGGTCGGGCACGGAGTTGGCGCGTTGGGTCCCTTTGCTCGAGCCACAAGGGCATCCGGCCATATCGCGCGAAAACATTGTGGTGGTACTCGGCGAGAGCGACGATTTGACTCCGCATGCGGGTGGTGCCGCTTTGGCGCGTGCATGGTCGGTCCCTGCAGAGAATGTGTTCCAGCGGCCTCAAGGACATTTTTCCGTTTCACTAGGACTTCTGAGAGATCCATCACCCATCAGGCGTCTTGCACAAATACTGGATCGCCAGAGGAAATAGTGGTTCTCCACGGGGAAATCCGGAAAGACGCTTGGGCCTTTTTTGGGCGCTCGTCAGTTGGCGCGTTCCATGCCAACCAAGGTTGCGCCGCCATCGACCACCAGGGTCTGGCCGGTGATGTACCGCGCGTGGTCGGAGGCGAGGAAGACGACCGCGTGTCCAACATCCCAACCCGTGCCTTCCATGCCCATGGGTGAAGCGAGGCGGCGGCGTTCGCGCGCTTCCGGGCTCATGCCGTCGGCATAAACGAGCGGCGTGTAGACCGGCCCCGGCGCCACGCAATTGACCCGGATACAGTCTTTGCCGTGATCCACGGCCATGGCGCGGGTGAGGGCGATGACCGCGCCTTTGGATGTCGAATAGGCGGTGAGGCCGCGCGGCCGCAGCGCGGAAATCGACGAAATGTTGATCACCGCGCCGCCGCCGGCTGTTTCGATCATCGCCGGAATGGCGTGTTTCGACGCGAGGAACATGCCGGTTACGTTGACGCGCATCAGGCGTTCCCAGCTCTCTTCCGTTTCGTCGACGACGGATCCTGTGTTCACGATGCCAACATTGTTGTCGAGAATGTCG
>JANQOH010000084.1 GCA_028289725.1 Alphaproteobacteria bacterium | reverse complement strand
ACCGCCGTGCCAGCCGCGCATGCCTTCCTTCGGGCTCGCGTAGATGCACGACACGCCTTCCGCCTTGCTCGCGGTGTCCGCCGGCGACCACATGCTTTCAAGCACCACCTCGCCGCTGACCATCAGGTTCACCGACTGGCCAAAGGTTTCCCAGAACGCGCGGGAGTGGCCTTCGTCCTTCTTTTCGATCAGGAAGTCGATCAGGAAGTCGATCTCTTCCCTGGTCATGTTGCCCTTGTCGCCGAACGTGTAGAGGCCGAGCGCCTCCACGCCGAGCGCAGCATCCATGACGCCGATCTGCGGCACGTTGAGCAATGCCACCGCGCCGGCGAAGTCTTCACTGAACAACTCGCCCCAGCTCTCGATCGGACGGCCAGTTTCGTCCGGGTTGTAGCCAAGCGAGTCAGCATTGTGCCAACCCGGCACCATCGACACATAACGCGACGGGCCATCAACGCGATTGCCGTCGGCGTCCAACCAGAGATGGCGGAACGGTGCGTCGCCCTGTCCCTCGTTTGAGTCCGGAGTCAACTTGCCGGTCTTGCACAGATCGGTGACCTTGTCCCAATCGGTGATCCGCTGCGTGTCGATCGGCTGCCAAACCTTCGCCGGAATGAAGACGTCCATATCATTGAAATAGCCTTCGGCGATTTCGTATTGGTCATTCTGGTTCAGCATTTTGCCGAACATGGCGCCGTAGCCGAGCGCTTGGCCGCGCACGTCGAAACCGAGGTCGCTGCTCGCTTGTGATTGAATTTCGTTGATGACGCTGACGCCCAGGCCGACCGTGCGGATGGGGTCCGCGGCACGGGCAATATACGGAAACCCGGTAATTCCTGTCGCGGCCACAACGCCCGCCGTGGCGGTCGCCCCGACAAATTTGCGCCGCGTCATGCCTTTCTTCACGGCTTTTACCGGTAATTTCTTGGACGTTCTCGACATGTAACCTCTCCCTTCGGTCGGTGCTGAGTCGATCTTGTCGCTTCCGCTCGATACCCCGTTTCCGGTCTTGTTGTGTGTTCGGGGAACCGTTTGTCCGCCGACTGTTTGATGATCCCGCATTCAATTCTGCCGCAGTCCGCCGCCGACTGCAAAACATAGCGACGAATCTGGCTCCGAATCCCGAAATTCTTCGGTTTTTCGGGCATGTAGCGCGAAAAACGTTCACCTTGGACGGTGCTTGTGACTAGAGTGGCACCGCAGTTTCTGGTCGGCAAAGCGCTTGGGAGGCGGCGGTGAGTGTATTGATCAAGAATGGCCGGATCGTGACCGCGACCGACGATTATCACGCGGACATATTTATCCAAGACTCCACCGTCAGTTTAATCGGCCGCGACTTGGTCATCGACGCAAGCCATACCATCGATGCCGCCGGTAAGCTGGTGATCCCGGGCGGGATCGATCCGCACACCCATTTGGAACTCCCGTTCGGCGGTACGACGACCTCCGACACGTTCGAGACCGGGACGCGCGCCGCCGCCTATGGCGGGACCACCTGCGTTATCGATTTCGCAGTTCAGACGCGCGGCACCTCGACGCTCGAAGCGCTGGATACTTGGCATGCTAAAGCGGCGGGCACGACCGCGATCGATTACTCGTTTCACATGATCATCACCGATATGCCCGAGCATCGCATGCCGGAGATGCGCCGTCTCGCCGACGAAGGCGTGACGAGCTACAAGCTGTTCATGGCGTATCCGGGCGCGATGCTGTCCGACGACGGCACGATTTTCCGGACCATGCGCAAGGCCGGCGAAGACGGAACTTTGGTGTGCATGCACGCCGAGAACGGCATCGTGATTGACGAACTGATCAAAATCGCGCTGTCCGAAGGTCATATCGAGCCGAAACAACACGCGCTGACCCGTCCAACACGGTTGGAAGCCGAAGGCACACACCGCGCGCTCGCCATTGCAGAAGTCGCTCGCGCGCCAGTCTACATCGTTCACCTCAGCGCATACGACTCGCTGAAGGAACTGCGCGACGCGCAGGCGCGCGGCGTGATGGCGCACGCGGAAACCTGCCCGCAATATTTGCTGCTCGATATCGACGCCTACGACGAACCCGGTTTCGACGGCGCGAAATACGTCCTGACGCCGCCGCTGCGCGAAAAATGGAACCAAGACGAGCTTTGGACCGGTCTGCGTGCCGGCAATCTCAACGTTATCTCGACCGATCATTGTCCATTTTGCCTGAAGGAGCAGAAGGAGATCGGCAAGGACGACTTTTCAAAAATTCCGAATGGCGGTCCCGGAATCGAGAACCGAATGAGCCTGATCTATCACTATGGCGTCAACAAGCGGCGGATCGGCCTCAACCGCTTCGTGGAACTGACCTCGACCAGTCCGGCCAAGATTTTTGGGCTCTTTCCGCGCAAAGGTACCATCGCCGTCGGTAGTGACGCCGATATCGTGATCTTCGATCCGGAGCACGAAGAGACCATCAGCTACTACAACTCCAAGACCCATCATATGAACGTCGACTACAATGCCTTCGAGGGCATGAAGGTCAAAGGCTTCACCGAGACCGTGCTGTCGCGCGGCAAGATCGTCGTCGACAAGGGCGAATATCTTGGCCGCCCGGGCGATGGCATGTTCATCAAACGCGGACCCTATGGCGGCGCCTATCAACCGGTCGCCGAGCAATATCGACTGGAAACACCCGGTTTTCGCCCCGCGGCAGAGTAATGGCGGAAAAGCAGGCCGCTGAAACGAGCGAAACGCCGGCAACAGCATTCGGTGACTTGGACGCGACCGCGCTCGCCGAATTGGTGCGCAGGGGCGAGGTTACCGCGCTTGAACTGGTCGACGATGCGATTGAACGCTGCGAGCAGGTCAACGGCACACTGAACGCCGTCGTCACGGAAATGTTCGACGATGCCCGTGCCGCGGCGAAAGCGCCACTCGGCGACGGACCGTTCGCGGGCGTTCCCTTCCTCATGAAAGACTTTCTGGCTGAGACCGCGGGCATTCCGTTCACCGAAGGCAGTGCGTTTCTTGAAGGCTACGTGCCCGTAGAAGACAGCGAGATTACCAAGCGCTATCGCGATGCCGGGTTGATTACGATCGGTAAGACCAATCTGCCGGAGTTCGCGATTGGCGCGACCACGGAACCGCAACTGTTCGGCCCGTCACGCAATCCGTGGAATCCGGAACGCACGACCGGGGGGTCGAGCGGCGGCACCGCGGCGGCCGTGGCCGCACGCGTCGTGCCGATGGCGCACGGCAACGATGTCGCGGGCTCGATCCGAATTCCCGCGTCGTGCTGCGGCCTCGTTGGCCTCAAACCAACGCGCGGACGGACAACCTTCGCACCGCACTATGGTGACCTTTTCACCGGCATGCTCATGGAACATGTGCTGACGCGTAGCGTGCGTGATACCGCGACCGTTCTCGACGCCGTAACCGGCCCGACCGCCGGCGAACCCTATTTGGCACCGGCGCCACGCCAGCCGTTCGTAAAAGAAGCAAATGCCGATCCGGGCGCTCTCAAGATCGGTTTCTCGACCGAAACGCCGCTCGGCGATCCGCTCGATCCGGTGTGCGTCGACGCGATCCATGAGACCGCGGCGCTGTGCGAGTCTCTCGGGCACACGGTCGTTGAAGCGGCGCCGGCCTTCGACGGCATGGAGCTTTGGCAGAAATTCACAACAATCCTCGCCGCCGGCGTTGCCTGGGCGTTGGCCGACTGGTCGCGCCGGCTCGATAAAGAACTGACACCGGACCGGTTCGAGCCTTTCGTTTGGGCGTTTTCGGAACGCGGACGCGCGGTCAGCGGGCCAGACTATTTAATGGCGCTTCAAGACGTGCAACGGCAAGTGCGGGCGCTGAGCACTTTCTACGAAGATCACGATATGTGGCTGACCACCACGCTCGGCCAACCGCCTGTCCCGCTCGGCACTCTGGTTTATCGCGACGACCCCTTTGAACTTCGCCGGCGCATGGCCACGTTCTCGCCCTATACCTACCTCGCCAATGCCTCGGGCCAACCGGCTATCTCGCTGCCGCTGCATTGGACCGACGACGGCTTACCGGTCGGACTACATTTCACTGGACGCTTCGGCGATGAAGCGGCCTTGCTTCGGCTGGCCGGTCAACTGGAACAAGCGAAGCCCTGGGCCGACCGCAAACCGGAAATTTGTGCGGCATAATTGGCTTTTCACCTCGACCCCGACCCTCCCCCATCAAGGGGGGGATTGACTCTGGCTTTGTCACCGAATGGGCAAACAATGCCGAGCCCTCCCCCTTGATGGGGGAGGGTTTGGGTGGGGGTGATTTCCCGCCTCTTCCCTTAGTGTGCTAATGAAGCTTGAGTTTGGGGCGGACCACTTGGTTGACGTGGCCGACCACAATTAGCAGCAGGCCCTTGAACCAGCCGTGGATGGCAATCAAATGCATGCGGTAGAGTGAGACATAAACCAAGCGGGCGAGCCGTCCTTCGATCGCCATGCGGCCGCCGATCAAGTTGCCCATCAAACTGCCGACCGTAGAAAATCGGCTGAGCGACACCAGCGAGCCGTGGTCCCGGTACACGAAGTCCGCAAGCGGCCGGCCGTCCAGCAAACGCTTTAGATTGCGGAACACGGTGGACGCCATTTGATGCGCGGCTTGGGCGCGCGGTGGCACCGGCCGGTCTTCGCCTTCAAGCGTACAGGCACAGCAATCGCCGATCGCGAAAATGCGGTCGTCTTGTGTGGTTTGAAGCGTCGGACGCACCACCAATTGGTTTGCACGATTGGTTTCGAGGCCGGCAATGCCATCGAGCATATCGGCGCCTTTGACGCCAGCGGCCCAAACCTTGATGTCGGCGGAAATCGACGCGCCGCCGTCGGTGATCATGGCTTCGCGCGTTACCTCTGATACTGGCGTGCCGGTCAGTACTTTGACGCCGAGCGCCTCAAGCTCTTCGTGCGCGGCCTTGGCGAGTTTTTCGGGCAACGCGGGCAGAATGCGCGGCCCCGCTTCAATCACTGTGACGTTGAGCCGGCTTTCGTCGAATACTTCGAGGCCATAATGGCGGAGGCCCGCCGCCGCATTG
>JANQOH010000076.1 GCA_028289725.1 Alphaproteobacteria bacterium | reverse complement strand
CGAACGCTGCATGGCGGTTCCGCCGTGCCGCCCACCGCGACCGCCACCGAAACCGCCATGCAGCGTTCGCCGGCCGGGCCATAGGCCGCACCCATCAAGGCATCGGCCGCTTGATCAAAATCGGCGTCGGGCATCACCACCATGTGGTTCTTCGCGCCGCCGAGCGCCTGCATGCGCTTACCGTGCGCGGAACCGGTCGCGTAGACATATTGCGCAATCGGCGTCGACCCGACGAAGCTCACCGCGCCGATATCCGGGTCGGTCAGAATGGCGTCGACCGCTTCCTTGTCGCCGTTGACGACGTTGAACACGCCATCCGGCACGCCGGCTTCCTGGAACAGCTCCGCAAGCAAAAGCGGGCAGCTTGGATCACGCTCCGATGGCTTAAGTATGAACGTGTTGCCGCAGGCGATCGCCATCGGCGCCATCCACAACGGAATCATGGCCGGGAAGTTAAACGGCGTGATTCCGGCGCAGACGCCGACCGGCTGGCGGATCGAATAGCTGTCGACGCCCGTGCCCACGGCTTCAGTGAACTCGCCTTTGAGTAAATGCGGAATCCCGCAGGCAAACTCAACCACCTCCAAACCGCGCGTAATCGAGCCCTTCGCGTCCGGAATCGTCTTGCCGTGCTCCGAGGACACGGCTTCGGCCAACGCATCCATGTTCGCTTCAATGAGGGATTTCAGCTTGAACATCATACGGGCGCGCGTAATCGGCGTTGTGGCCGCCCATTCCGGCAAGGCCGCTTTAGCAATTTCGACCGTCTGCCGCACCTCGGCGGCGCTCGCCAGCGGCACTTCTTTGGTCTGCTCGCCCGTCGCCGGATTGAAAACCGGACCCATCCGGCCGCTTTCTCCCGCGACCTTCTTGCCGCCGATATAATGATGAAGCTTTTCAGTCATAATCTCTCCCTCCGCCTGTTCGATCCGGCGAACAGGGCGTCAATCAAATCAGATGCCGGTGTGCGGCGTGTTGATGCCCTGGCAGCCCGCTTATTTCAAGTATCCAAGGTCGCGCCAGGTGGCATAGCGGGTGCGAAAGTCGTTCATCGACTCCCATGCACGCTTGAAGGTCTCATCCTTGGCGACTTCCTCCGCGACCACTTCCTGCCACGCGGCTTCGAGCTCCGCCAAGATTTCCGGCGACCACTCGTGAAGCGTGACGCCTTGCTCCTGGAAATACTCCAAAGCCGGCACCTGCTCGGCCTCGCCGAGCGCGATGGTCCGCTGGACCATATTGCCGCAGGTAATCTCAAACAGGCGTTTCTGGCGATCGGTCAGGGCATTCCACCGGTCGAGATTGACGATGATCTCGACCCACGTCGATTGCTGGTGCCAACCGGGGAAGTAGTAGTGCTTTGCGACTTGATGAAAGCCGAGGCTTTTGTCGATCGCCGGGCTGGCCAGCTCCGTCGCGTCGATCGTACCCAATTCCAAGGCCGGAAAGATATCGCCGGGCGCAATCAATTGCGTCGACACACCGAGCTTCTCAATCACCCGCGCGCCAAGACCGAAGAACCGCATTTTGAGACCGCTCAGATCCTCCGCGCCCGCGATTTCCTCGCGGAACCAGCCCGAAGCCTCCGGCGGGAACAAGCCGCACAAATGCGCCTTGATATTGTGCTTGGCGTAAATTTCGTCGAGCAGTTGCTGACCGCCTCCATTGTAGTACCAGGCCAGATACTCGGCCGAAGCCGGACCGAACGGCACGGCGCTGAACAGTTGCAGCGCCGCCTCTTTGCCGGCCCAAAAACCCGGCGTCGAATAGCCGGCGTCGACCGAGCCCGACGACACCGCATCAAACACTTCAAGCGGCGGCACCAACGCGTTCGGCTCGAAAAACTTCAAGGTCATATTGCCGCCCGACGCCGTCGACAGATCGTCGATGAATTGGCTCGCCGACGGACCGACCAACGCCAGAGACTCGGCGTAGGAGCTCGCCATCTTCCAATTCACCGCATCGCCCAGACCGTCGTCAGTCGATGACGATGCCTGCTCGCCGCCTCCATCGCCGCCCGGCGACAGCGCAACGCGCTCAAGACCGATGCCGACGACGACGCCGACGACCAATAAAATGATGACACTGAGTGCGCGCATGATGTCCTCCCGCTCGCGTCGGTCGCCAAAGGGCGCCGCGACGCGCTTGCCCATTTGCGGACAGCATACGCCTTTCGGGAAATCGCGAAAGTCTTCGGCTTCGGCGGTCGGTTTGAAGGGCTCGCCGGTTAGGCCACAACACCGCTGACGGTGAGCATGATGTAGGCGCCATAACTCGCGAGCAATACACCACCCTCGACCCGGCTGACCCGTCGTTCGGTGGTCATCATGAACAGCAGGGCAACCGTGACGCCAATCATGACCCACAGGTCGAACCGAAGCAGTTCTTCCGGCACCGGCACCGGCGCCACCATGGCGGTCACGCCGGCAATCGCCAACATGTTGAAGAGGTTGCTGCCGAGCGCATTTCCCACCGCCAAATCGCTATGACCCCGCAACGCGGCCATCCCGGCGGTCGCGAGCTCTGGAAGCGACGTTCCGAACGCGATCAGCGTCAGTCCGATGACCGCCTCGGACAAGCCGGCCCAGCGCGCAATATCGACCGCGCCCTCGACCAACAGGTTCGCGCCGATGATAACGCCGCCAATGCCGAACGCGGTGATGCCAAGCGCGATCAAAATGCCGCCTGGCAAAGGCTTGTGTTCGTCTTCCGCCTCTTCTTCGGTGGCTTCGTCCTCCGGATCAGGCTTTGGCATGCGCCGCCGCGCCGCCCAAAAGGACCAGACCGTATAGCCGATCAACACCAGAACCATGCCAGCCCCGGCGATCCAGTTGATCGTGCCGAGCAAGCATATTGCGGAGAAGCCGAGCGTGGCGATCAACAAAAGGCTGCCGTCACGACGCACAAGACCCGGCGAAATCGTAATCGCCTTCAGCGCCGCCGCGGCGCCGACGATCAGAAGGATGTTCGCGATGTTCGAACCGACAACATTGCCGAGGACGATGTCGGGATGACCGCTAAAAACGGCCTCAAGACTAACCACAAGTTCCGGCGCGGAGGTGCCGAATGCCACCACGGTCAGGCCGATCACGAGCGGCGAAACACCCAACACGCTCGCCAACCCAACAGCGCCCCGCACCAGCAACTCGCCGCCGCCGACCAGCAGCACCAAGCCAGCGATTACCAAGAGCACGCTCATGGCCGGCGGCGCGCCCTAACGAACGGAACAGTGTGCGTATATCGAAACAATTCTGACACCGTCCGCCTTTCTCATCGCGTCCATGACAATGGCGCGCGTTCAGCGCCCGACAAGTGCGCATGGCACAATTGGCGTGCAACGAAGGCAAAAATGATCAGGAGTGCCCGCCCGAACTAGCGAACGCCGAGCCTCGTCGACGCCTATCGACGCTCAACCATCAGCTTCTTGATCTCACCGATCGCCTTCGCCGGGTTCAGGCTTTTCGGACATGTCTTGGTGCAATTCATGATCGTGTGGCAGCGGTAGAGCTTGAACGGATCCTCCAGATCGTCCAGACGCTCACCCGTCGCTTCGTCGCGGCTGTCCGCGATCCAGCGATAGGCCTGCAACAAGACCGCAGGACCCAAATACCGGTCCCCGTTCCACCAATAGCTAGGGCAGCTTGTCGAGCAGCAGAAACACAGAATGCATTCGTACAGCCCGTCGAGTTCTTTGCGCTCTTCCTGCGACTGCAGGCGCTCACCGTCGGGCGGTGGTGGCGAGTCGGCGCGCATCCACGGCTTAATCGAGGCATATTGCGCGTAAACATGATTGAGGTCGGGCACCAGGTCCTTCACCACGGGCATATGCGGCAGAGGGTAGACCTTGGCGTCGCCGTCGATCTCACTCAGATATTTCGTGCAGGCGAGCGTGTTGGTGCCGTCGATGTTCATCGCGCAGCTGCCGCACACGCCTTCGCGGCACGATCGCCGAAACGTGAGCGTCGGATCGATCTCGTTCTTGATCTTGATCAGCGCGTCCAAAACCATCGGCCCGCAGCTATCGAGATCGACCACATATTGGTCGATATGCGGGTTCTCACCGTCGTCGGGACTCCACCGATAGACTTTGAAGGTCTTGGTGTTGGTCGCGCCGTCGGGCGCCTTGTGGGTTTTGCCCGCACCGACCTTTGAATTGGCTGGCAAGCTGAATTCAGCCATTGCTTCGTCCTTCGAGGAAAGAGGTTCGGCGGATCAATAAACGCGCGCCTTGGGCGGGATCGGCTGGACCTCGTTGGTCAGAGTGTTCAGATGCACCGGGCGATAGTCGAGCCGCGGTTTGCCGTCATCGCCGAGCCACGCCACCGTGTGTTTCATCCAATTCTCGTCGTCGCGTTCGGAAAAATCCTCGCGCGCATGCGCGCCGCGGCTTTCCTGACGGTTGTGTGCCGAGCCGACCGCGACCACGGCCTGCTGAAGAAGATTGTCATACTCGAGCGTTTCGACCAGGTCGGAGTTCCACACCATCGACCGGTCAGACACGCTGATGTCATGGCGCGCGTCCCAGAGCTTGTTGAGCTCCTCAACGCCTTCCGATAGCACCTCGCCGGTGCGAAACACGGCGCAATGGCTCTGCATCACTTTTTGCATTTCGAGCCGCATCGCCGCCGTCGGCGTGCCGCCCTTGGCGTGGCGCAGGCGGTCGAGCCGCTCGAGCGCGTTTTCGCCGGCGCCGTTGGTGAAATCCTTATGGCTTTCGCCCGGGGTGACGAGCTCCGCCGCGCGGATCGCGGCCGCGCGTCCAAACACCACCAAATCGAGCAGCGAGTTCGAACCGAGACGATTGGCGCCATGGACCGATACGCAGGCCGCCTCGCCGATCGCCATTAGGCCAGGCACCACCGCGTCCGGATCGCCGTCGCGCACCGTGACGACTTCACCGTGATAGTTGGTCGGCACGCCGCCCATATTGTAGTGGCAGGTCGGCAGCACCGGAATCGGTTCGCGTGTCACGTCGACGCCGGCAAAGATGCGTGCATTCTCCGATATGCCCGGCAGCCGTTCGTTGATCAGGTCTGCATCCAGATGCTCGAGGTGCAAATGGATGTGGTCCTTGTTTTCACCGACGCCACGACCTTCACGGATTTCGATGGTCATCGACCGGCTGACCACGTCGCGGCTCGCCAAGTCCTTGGCCGACGGCGCGTAGCGCTCCATAAACCGTTCGCCCTCGGAATTGGTAAGGTATCCGCCTTCGCCCCGCACGCCTTCGGTAATCAGCACGCCGGCGCCGTAAATGCCGGTCGGATGGAATTGCACAAACTCCATATCCTGGTTCGGCAGTCCGGCGCGCAGCGCCATCGCATTGCCATCACCCGTGCAGGTGTGTGCGGAGGTGCATGAAAAATAGGTGCGGCCGTACCCGCCCGTGGCAAGCACGACCAAATTGGCGCGGAAACGGTGAATCGTACCGTCATCCAAATTCCACGCCATCACCCCGCGGCACGCGCCTTCGTCGTCCATGATCAGATCGAGCACAAAATACTCGATCATAAATTCGGCCTGACACCGCAGCGCCTGCTGATAAAGCGTGTGTAGAATCGCGTGTCCCGTGCGGTCGGCGGCGGCGCAGGTGCGCTGCGCCGTGCCTTCGCCAAACCGCGTGGTCATACCACCGAACGCGCGCTGATAGATTTTGCCTTCGGGTGTGCGCGAAAACGGCACGCCGTAGTGTTCCAGCTCGATCACCGCCGGCACGGCCTCGCGGCACATATATTCGATCGCGTCTTGGTCGCCGAGCCAGTCCGACCCCTTCACCGTGTCGTACATGTGCCAGCGCCAGTCGTCCTCACCCATATTGCCGAGCGCGGCCGAGATGCCGCCTTGCGCCGCGACGGTATGACTGCGCGTCGGGAACACTTTGGTCAGGCACGCGGTTTTGAGCCCCTTCTCCGCCATGCCGAACGTGGCGCGCAGGCCGGCGCCGCCGGCGCCGACAACCACCACGTCATAAGTGTGGTCGGTGATGGGATAAGCTTCGGTCATGGTCTGGAGCCCCTTCCGGCCATGCGCGGCTAACCTTGGAACGCGATTTTGAGCACAGCGAAGATCGAACCGGCGCCCAAAACGAACATGGCAAATGTGTTCAACAGCAGCATGGCGTGTTTCGCGAAGCCGCCGTGCACATAGTCCTCAATCACAACCTGCAAGCCGAGCTTCGCGTGGTAGAAGGTCGCGAATAGGGTGAGCACAAGGGCGATCGCGACCCAAGGCTGGGCAATCCAAGCAATCACGGCCGCATGACCGGCAAAGCTGAGCCGCGCAATCGAATAAGCCAGCCAAAGGACCAGCGGCACCAACGCGACGGCGGTCACCCGCTGCGCCCACCAATGTTCGACACCTTCCTTGGCGGACCCGAGGCCGCGCGCACGGCCGAGCGCAGAGCGTAAGCTGTTCATAGTGCGCCTCCCGCCGCATAGCCGAGCAGCCAAGTGAGGACCGCCAGGCCAACCGCGGCGATCACCACCAGCCATCCGGTGCGATAGGCGGTCGTCAGTTCGTAGCCATACCCGGCATCCCAAAACAGATGCCGAATGCCATTGGCCAGGTGGTAGAACAGCGCGAATGTCCAGCCAAACAACAAAAGCCGGCCGACAATCGAGCCGATTAAGCTCTGCGCGGCGGCGAAAGAGTCCGGTCCGGATGCGGCGGCGGCGAGCCACCACACGAGCAAAAGTGTGCCGATCGCCAAGGCAACACCGGTCATCCGATGGAGAAAAGAAAGTACCGACGTGAGCTGCGGCCGGTAGACCTGGAGATGCGGCGATAGTGGCCGTTCGGCCAGCGGCATGATCGACTCCCTCACATGGCACGGTCATGAAGTTGCGCGAATGCGCACATTAGTTAGCTAGACCTTGGATTCCGGCAAGTCAACCTGGGATCAGTTGTGCCGCCGGGGCATCAACACGGTATAGTCGAAGTCGAGCACCACCGCGGCGTCGTATTTTCCGTCCGCGCCGCGATCCGGAAAATCGGTGCACGGTTTGTCGCGCGTGGCCACCGTGCGCAAGCGCAACGCGCCCACATTATCGCGGCCCGCAACTGGCCAGCTTTCAAGAACTTCGGACCAGGCATAGATGGTATTGCCCGCGAAGGTCGGCGCGACGTGGCGCCCCCCATTGATTGCCGCGATCCAGAACGCGTTCGCCAATCCATTGAAGGATAAGGCGCGCGCCAAGCTGATGATGTGGCCGCCGTAAATCAGACGCCGGCCGAAGCGGCTATCCTTGGTGAACACGGCGTCAAAGTGCACGCGCGCGGTGTTTTGATAGAGCCGCGTCGCCATGGCGTGTTCGGCTTCTTCGATGGTCATGCCAGCCACGTGATCAATGCGTTCACCGGGCGCATAGTCGTCCCAATCAAGCGGACTGCCTGCAGCGGCAAAATCGTAACCTGAAAGATTGAAATCGTCGGGCACCGAAAGGGCGTCCGGCCCCACGTGATCCGAGAGTTCGGGCACCGTCGCCTCGGGTGCGGGCGCATCGGTATCGCGCTTCGCCACCATCACCCACCGGGCATAATCGATAACCGTTTCGCCGCGCTGATTCGTGCCGACCGATCGGACATACACCGTCCCGGTCTTGCCGTTGGAGTTTTGTTTGAGGCCGGTCACCGCGGACCGCGCCGACACTGTGTCGCCGGGATAGACGGGCGCCAGGAAACGCCCTTCCGCGTAGCCGAGATTGGCCACCGCATTCAACGAAATGTCGGGCACGGTCTTGCCGAACACGATGTGAAACGCCAGCAAGGGGTCGATCGGCGCTTGGCGCAATCCGATCGCGGCGGCGAACGGATCGGCGCTGGTGACCGCGAAGCGGCTGCCGGTCAGCGCCGTGTAAGTCGCGACGTCACCGACCGTGACGGTCCGCGGTGTGGCGTGCACAAGCTCCTGGCCAAGCGCGAAATCCTCGAAAAAATTTCCGGGGTCGGTTTTTGCCGGCGCGCTCATGCGGCGTTGGCCGCTTCGAGTTTGGTGATGGTGTCCGCCAGGGTCATCAAGCGATGCGCCGCCTCGACATGCAGGTTTTCGATGAGCTTGCCGTCGACCAGCACCACCCCCTTGCCCGCCGCCTCGGCCTCGGCGTGCGCGGCAATAATGCGTTTGGACCATTCGATCTCGTCCGACGCCGGCGCGAATATTTCGTTCGCGGCCGCGAGCGTCTTTGGATGGATCAGTGTCTTGCCGTCAAACCCGAGCTCCCGCCCCTGGCGGCACGCTTCGGCGAAACCTTCGTCGTCCGCCAGGTCGAGATGCACGCCGTCGAGAATCGCCAAGCCGTAAGCGCGCGCCGCGATCACGCAGGTCGACAGGGCCGCCAACATGGGCAAGCGCATCGCCGTGTGTGCGGCGTGCAGATCCTTCACGAGATCCGACGTGCCCATCACGAAAGCCGCGAGGCGCGCGCTCGACCCGGCGATTTCCTTCGCGTTCAGGATGGCAAGCGGCGTTTCCATCATGCACCACAGTGCCAAATCCTCGGGAGCGTCACGGTCGGCGAGGACTTTTAGTGCGTCGGTCACATCCGCCGCTTCGCTTACCTTCGGCACCAGAATCGCGTCGGCGCCGCATTGCGCCATCGCGGCGAGGTCATCCTGCCCCCACGGCGTGTCGAGCGCGTTGACCCGGACAATCAGTTCACGCGCGCCATAGCCGCCCTGCGCCATGGCCTCCAGGATTTGGCTGCGCGCCACGGTTTTCGCATCGGGTGTCACCGCGTCTTCCAAATCCATGATGATGGCGTCGGCGGGCAGCCCCCGGCCTTTTTCTAGGGCGCGGGCGTTGGCGCCGGGCATATAGAGCACGCTGCGGCGCGGTCGGGCAGTGGCGGGCATGGGATGGCCTTTCCGGTAGCTCGAAATCCGCCGGAACTTAGGCGGCGCGCCGGATCAAGGCAATATGCTGCAACGCAGCACACTCAAACCTAGTTGTTGCAGCCTTCGAATTGGGTGCCGTCAAAAAACACGTTCAGGCACACCGCCTCCACCAAGCCGTCGCTAACCAGCCGGCGCGATGGCTCGTCACATTCGTCCGATTGATCGAGCGCGTAGGCGACGCCGATCTTTCGAAGCGCGTCGAGGAACATCTCGGCGGCCTTCTCGTCCACGCCAAGGAGCGAACGATAGACATCGCGGATATGCTGCTCGTTTTTCTCCGCTTCGAATTCGAAACCCAGTTTCTGTGCGCCATCAAGATAGCGGCAGCGCTCATTGGTCGCCAAACCTCCGGAAACGCGCGCGAAACCGGCGAACTTCCTGAGCGTCGAATCGGGCACCCCGGCCCAATCTTGCGGCGCGAATTCCGGAAACGAGATTTGGCCCACGGCTTTGGCATGGCCCAGAAAATCGTCGATGGTCACGCCGCCGGCCCGGCTCAAGTCAGCAATGCCTTCCTCCAATTTGCCGACTTCCAGGTAGGCGATGCCGCGCCCGGCGTGATAGGTCGGCTCGTTCCCGGCGAGTTCGATTGCGCGGGTATAGTCTTTGATCGCCGCGTTGAACGTACCGACTTTCTTGTGCGCGCCGGCCCGGCCGACCAGCGCCGCGGCAACCTGTTTCGGATCGGGCCGACCGCCGAGTCTTATGGCGTGATCGTAGTCGGCGATGGCCTTGGGGAACGCGGCCATTTGCGCATGCAAGCCACCGCGCGCAATGAACGCATCGGGATAGGACGGATTTTGGCGAATCACCGCCGTCAGGTCCAAGAGCGCCAGCGGATAGTCGTTCAAGAGCCGATGCGCTTCGGCGCGACCGAGGAGTGCCGCCCGGTTTTCCGGCTCACGGTCCAGGACGGCGGTGAAATCCGCCACCGCCTCATCGGCCCGGCCAAGCCCGACGCGCGCCTTGCCGCGGCCGAGATAGGCGGCTTGGGTTTGCTCACGCGACGCCAAGACCGCAACCAAGGCTTCGGAGTACAAATCGTTGGCCACGGCATAGTCGCGGCGCGCGAGCGCGGTATCGGCATCACCGAGCGTGGTCTCGATATCACCCAATAGACCGGACTCGCCAAGCAGTCCGTCCGCACACCCGGAAAGACAAAGCAGCAGCAGTCCCGCAATGGTTGGTCGCATCAGGCGGCGGCCCCGCGTTCGATTCGCACGTGGCTAGGGTAACACTCATTTCGCCCTGTCAAATGTGCTAAATCGTTCCACTCATTCGATTCTCGACATCCGGTGCGTTCCGGCCACATGCCCGTCATTTCGATTCAAAGCACCGTCGCCTTCGATCCGGTTGGCAACAGCGCCGCGGTTTTCGCGATGCAACGGCTTGGCGTCGAGGTTTGGCCGGTTCACACCGTGCAGCTTTCCAACCATACGGGCTACCCGGATTGGGGCGGCGGCGCGCTAGGCGCGCAACATGTTGGCGACGTGCTAGACGGTCTCGAACGCCGTGGCGCATTCGCGAGCGCCGATGCGCTGTTGAGCGGTTATGCGGGCGCCGCTGAATTGATTGCGGTCATCGCCGGCGCTGTCGATCGCATGAAGACGGCCAATCCGACGGCGCTTTATTGTTGCGATCCGGTGATCGGCAACGCCGCCAAGGGCTTGTTCGTCGCCGATGACGTGGCCCAAGCCTTGAAAACACACTTGCTGGGCCGCGCCGACATCGCCACGCCAAACCGCTTCGAGCTCGGCTGGCTAACCGGTCAACCGGCCGACACTCTGGATCAGGCGCGCGCGGCCGCCGACGTGCTCGCCGCCTCGGGCCCGAATCGAATCGTGGTCACCTCAGTTCCGTCTGACGTCGGGCTCGGGGTGTTGGTGCGGGACAAAGATGCGGCTTGGTTGATCGAGACGCCCAAATTGGTGGTTAGCGGGAACGGTGCCGGCGATTGCATGACCGCCATGATGATTGCACACCTGATTCAGGGCGTACCGTTCGAAAATGCGGTCGCGCAAGCGGTATCGTCCGTGTTCGGATTGTTGTCACGCGGTGAGGCCGGCGAACTCGCTATGATCAGCGCGCAAGACGAAATTGTTGCGCCTCACCGTGTTTTCGAGGCCAAGCGGCTTTCCTAGCGCCGTTCGGTGCACTTTCGGTGCACAACTAACTAACTTGCTTCTCTCGTCCTTCCCAGAAAGGCTTGCGAAGTTCAGTCTTCAGGATTTTCCCCGCGCCAGACAACGGCATCGGTTCGTCACGGAAGCTCACACTACGCGGACATTTGAAACCCGCGATGAGTTCGTGACAATGCGCCTTGATCGCTTCCTCGTCCGCGGTCTCGCCATCCTTCAAGCGCACAATGGCGTGCACGCGCTCACCCCATTTGTCGTCGGGCACGCCGATCACGGCGCATTCCGCCACCGCGTCGTGTTGATATACCGCGTCCTCCACCTCGGCCGAATAGACGTTTTCGCCGCCGGAAATGATCATGTCCTTAACCCGGTCGACGACGAAGACGTAGCCGTTCTCGTCCATATAGCCGCCATCGCCCGAGTGCATCCAGCCGCCGCGCAAGGCCTTCTCGGTCAATGCGGGCTGACGCCAATAGCCTTGCATCACATTCGGACCGCGCACGATGATCTGGCCGACCTCGCCGCGCGGCACTTCCTTGTCGTCGTCATCAACGATTTTGATTTCGACCCCCGGCACCGCCCGCCCGGCTGAGCGGAACATAAACGCCATCGGCCCCTCGACCACATGGGCCTCGGGTCCATTGGCGGTCGACAAGGGCGCGCACTCGGTTTGGCCGTAGGCGTGGGTGAATTTGCACTCGGGTATCACTTCCAGCGCTTTTAGAATTACCGCTTCGGGCATGGGCGATGCGCCATAGGCAACGTGGCGCAAGCTCGACAAATCATAGTCGCCAACGGTCGGATGATTGACCACCATGTTGCACATGGTTGGAACGAGAAGTGTGTCGGTAATCCGATGTTGCTGGACGTTCTCCAGCACGCCCTCGGGCGTGAACCCCGGAATGAAGAAATGCTGCCCCGCGACCTGGGTGATGGTGAAGATTGCCAGGCAATCCGCGATATGGAACATGGGCGCGGCGTGCAACCATTTTGCGTCTTCGGAAAACGGAATCGATGCGATGCTATTGAACGTGTTGAACACGAGATTTCGGTGGCTCAGCATGACGCCTTTGGAGCGCCCGGTCGTCCCGCCGGTATAGAACAAACCGGCGAGGTCTTCGTAACCGCGCTCCGCATCGGAGACCGCCGCAGCTTCATCTAGCACGGTTTCATACGCGAGCTCCCCATTGGACGGGGCATTATCCGACATCAATACGACCTGTTCGACGGACGGAATTTTGTCGGCCGCTTTCAAGTCCGCGACGATCGGCGCAAACGTGTCATTGATAAACAGCAGGCGCGTTTCGCTGTCATTGATCCAAAACGCGATCTCCGGCGGCGCCAAACGCGTATTGATCGGCACGAAGACGCCGCCCGCCCAAGCGGTCGCATACATCGCTTCCATGTAGCGGTCGCTGTTGAGCGCGAGGATACCAGCGCGTTCACCGTCCGCAACGCCCAGCTCGCGCAGCGCGCCGCCGAGTTTGGCCACGCGCTCGATAAGGTCGCTCCAGGTCCGCGTCCGCGCGCCATCGGAGGTCGCCAGCACATTTGGCTTGATTTGTGCGGCGCGTTTCAGCCCTTGGGTAAGATACATCGATGCCCTCTATAACCGTTTCTTATGCCCCCAATAGTCCATGCGACCCGGGGGTTAAAGCGAATTACGCCCCAGGGGCCTTCGCGGACGTCAATCGGGTTTGGCCGCCTCGATCATATCGTCGATACGGGTGAATTTGACCCGGGGCCGGCCGCCTGACCCAGCCGCCAGCTCCGCTTCGTCGATGCGCTGCCAATCTTCATAGGACGTCGTGACCGCGGCGCGTTCGGCCAACAATGCATCCAGGCCTTCCGGGCCAGGTTTGCTGATCGCCACTTTGTCATCGATGATTTGGTCCACCACTTCACGCGCGTCGTTGCGGTTGGTGCCGATGACACCCGTCGGACCGCGCCGCGCCCACCCGACGACATAAACGCCCGGCTCAACCCGGCCGTTCTCGTTCTTGACCGTGCCGCGCGCGTCATCGATGGGCGGACCACCCTCCTCGCTCGACGAGCGGTAGCCGATCGCGGAAACAAACAATTGGGCGTCGATCTCGAATGTTTCGCCGGTTGGTACGGCGCGCCCATCTTCGATGCGATTGCGCTCAAAACGTACGCCGGTTACGCGCTCGTCCCCCAATATCTCAACCGGTGACGCGCAAAACACCAGATGAACCTTGACCGGCCGCGGATCGGCGGCGCCATCGCCGGCCGCAAATTCCTTTAGTATACGAAGGTTTTTTTCCTTCTTCGGCTTTTGATCGTCCGGTACGCCTTCGGTCGTCTCGGGAACCACGGCGGCATCGACCACCGGCGCCGCCTCCGCCAGTTCGCCGAATTCACTCAACTCGGGCGACGTAAAACTTGCCTGCATCGGTCCGCGGCGCCCGACGACATAAATGTCGGTCAGCGGCGCATCGGTAATCGCTTGCGCGGCGCCCGGGTCGATGTCGCTCTGATCCATCTCGGCGGGGGTCTTTGCCAACAAGCGCGCAATGTCTAAGGCAACGTTCCCATTGCCCACCACAACGGCCGCGTTTGCGTTGACTTCTTTCGCCAAATCGAGCGCGCCCGGGACGGCGTTGTACCAATTGACGAAACCGGTGCAATCCACCACGCCGAACAAGCTTTCGCCGGGAATGCTCAGTTGCCGTGGCGATTGCGCACCGAGGGCCAAAATCACAACGTCGTACAGGGACTTCAATTCGTCATACGTGACGTCCCGGCCAAGCGCGACATTGCCGATCAGACGCACCGCGTCGTTCTTCAAAATGCGATCGTAAACCCGGACGACATTTTTGGTGCTTTGGTGATCGGGCGCCACGCCGGCACGCACCAAGCCATAGGGCGTCGGCAACCGGTCGATGATGTCGATCCGGCAGGCTTCCGGTTTGCGCACCAGCGCGTCAGCCGCGTAAAAGCCGGCTGGTCCGGCGCCGACAATGGCGATGGTACGCGCGGGCTTGTCGTCACTCATGGTTCGTGCGCCTCGTGCAGGCCGCCGAAGCGGCGATAAAAGGATGGCGCGGCTTCGGGCAAGGGCCCGTCTGCGGTTTCCAACTCACTCAACACATACGCCTCCGCTGCTTGCCAAACACGCCGATAGACCTCGCCGCACAGGGTGCGCGCCGCCGTACCGGGCCAATCGATGGGGAGAAGTTCGTCCGGCAACATGGGGTCGCGCAGAATTGCCCGTCGATATTCGTGAATCAAGAGCGTTCGAATAACAAACCCGTGCAGCGGGCTCATGGGTGATTCGGCCTGGAGCGCCCGCCAAATCGGGCTGAAGCGATCCAAGAATCCGCGATAAGCGCCCGCCAGTCGATCCAAGTCCCAGCCATGGGCCACCAATCGCCGCAAGGGTTCGAGTGTGTCGGCATGCGCACCCAGGCCGGGATCCACGGTCTCGAAGACGGCCACCTGATCCGCCAATGCCAGTTCGCGCAATGTCTGATGGAGCGCCGTAATATCAGCCATGGGGTGGGCGAACACGCCTGGCGCGATTACGCCAAACCCCTGCCAACCGAGTTCTCGGCGCAGTTTATCGCGTTGGCCATTTTCCGCCTGCACCGCGCCGGCGGCGACAATCCACCAGCGACCATCCCACGCCTGCGGCGCGTCAGCGTAGATGCGCCGCGTCGCTTGTTCGAACCGCTGTCGCCCGACATCGGACAAACCATAGAAAGCGCGCCGACCAAGATTCTGCCGCGCCAACCAATCATCCGCGGATAGCCGGGTCACGGCCGTGCGCACCAGACGATCGGAGAGGCCCAGGGGCGCCACGAGCCTGATCAAGCTGCCAAGCCACACACGACCGCCATGCGGCGTCACTGAATCGCCGAAGACCGTGATCATCAGCGAATTGGCCTTGGGGCGGATGCCGTCCAGCAGCGCTGCGGTCGCGGCGCCTAGATCCACCGGTTGAGAGCGCTTCGCCGTATCCAGTTCGAGATGTTCGTGCATTGGTCAGTCATTTTCGTGTCGATATCGACCCAATTTGACACACTTTCTTACCTCGAAAAACGTACCGTTTACAATTAGTTGTAGGAGTTCCCCACCGATATCCGCAGCCGAATTCGAGTTTATCGCGCCACAATATGATACAAATATATTTGAATTACAGTATTTTTTGTATCATATTGGCGCCACGATCTTGAATGCTTGGAGAATTTGGAGGCTGCGATGAAGACGTACGATAAGGGCGACGTGCTGCCGGACGACTACCGCACCGCGCTGATCAACCTGATGTGTTTCCAGGCAGACTCCGAATATGCCGGCGGGCAACGGGTTGCCGAAAACATGCAATACGCGCCACGCCCCGAAGAGGCCTATCGCCTTTCCAAAAAGGTGATGGAGGAATTTGGTCACGCTTACTACGTCTGGAACCTGCTCGCGGACCTCGGCATCGATGTCGATGCGCGGCTGCAGGAATTGGTCATGCATCCGGACAACCCGGACAAGGCCAAGGTCAACGTGATCAATGGCTTCCGCAAACAGAACTGGGCACCCTTGTTCGACCACTGGCACGATGTCGCGCTGTTCTCCACCGTGGTCACGCCGGCCGCCGTGGCGTTCCTCGGCCAATATCGTGAGTGTTCCTATCTGCCGTGGGCGAAGGTCAACACACGCATTCATAAAGAGGAAATGGGCCACCTGGCGTTTGGCGTCTGGGCGTCCAAGCGCTCGATGGAATTTGGCGGCGAGGCCGCGCGCGAAGACATGCAGGGTCGTGTCGCCAAGTTTATGCGCGTCGGACTAGGCTTCTATGGCCGCCCGTCCACGGGCGACAAGAAGTCCGAGATGTTCGACATCTATTACGAATACGGCATCAAGGTGAAAAAGCCGGAGGAGTTGCAAGCAGAGTATCTTGAGCTCCTGGAAGACCGCCTCGGTCAGGTCGGCCTCGAAATGCCGCAAGGCATCGAACCGGATTACGACATGCGCGTCGGCTACGAATTGGACGCGGCGGAATGAGGCCGGTCGTGACGCAAGAAAAAATCAAAAACCCGCTCCTCGAAAGCAATCTCGACCGGCTCGCGCGATACGGATTTCGTCAGGCCAACGTGGCAGAAACCGATACGGCGGCCACGGATTGGGCACGTTTGAAAGGCGATTTCGCGCGCGCGGACGAAGCGGCGGTGCCGGAATTCGATCAGCTCCCGCCCGCCGTCCAAGAGGCGGCGCTGCATTACATCGCGCTCAAACGCGAAGCGGACACGTTGCTCAGTACCTGCGAGACAGCACACGGCGAAATCCTGAACCAAGGCCTCAGCGTGCCGCGCGTCGAGGACTATGCGGTGGTGCGCGATGCCTATGAAGACAAGGTTGAGGAATTCGGCGCCGCGCGGGCGGCCGTCGCGGGCCTGCTCGATCAGTCGCCGGCGGCGTAAAGCGCGCGGTTATTGATTATCGGTCGGGCCCGGCAGGTCGGGCACGACTTTGGCGTTCACGCGTTGCACGCGACCACGAAAGAGCGCGATCACCTCGCCGTCCCGCCCGCGGATTGTCACATCGTACAGCCCCGTCCGCTTGCGCAGCGACCGCAAGTCAGTTTCGGCGCGCAGCACATCGCCTTTGAGCGCCGAGGCGAGGAACGAAATGTCGGCGGACGACGCGACCGCAGTTTGATTAAAACTGTTCGCGGCGATCGCCATCGCGGTGTCGGCGAGTGAAAAGATCATGCCGCCATGGCAAATGTCGTGGCCGTTAAGCATGTCTTCGCGCACCGGCATTTCAAGCACCGCCCGCCCGCTCTCAACTTCCACAAGGCGCATGCCGAGCGCGTGAAAAACACGATCATTGGCTTCCATGGCGTCGAACACGCGACGCGCGAGCGTATCGGGATCGAGCGCCGCCTGGGTATGCGGGTCGTTCATGTGCCGGTGAATTTCGGTGCGCGTTTTTCGAGGAATGCCTGCACGCCTTCGCGGTAGTCCGTGCCGAGCCCTGCGACGCGCTGCATTTGCCGCTCAAGTTCGAGCTGCGTATTCAGGTCGTTGCCGAGTGACGCGGTCATCAAGCGCTTGATCAGACCGATGGACCGCGTCGGCTGCGTCGCCAGGTGGCGGGCGCAATCCATCGCCGTATCCATCAAAGTGTCATCGTCGACACACTGATAGATCATGCCCCACTGTTCGGCGGTCTCGGCGTCCAATTTGTCGCCGGTCATCGCCAGCGCCATGGCGCGCTGCATGCCGATCAAACGCGGCAAATGAAACGACCCGCCGGCATCGGGCACCAGGCCGATTTTGATGAACGCCTGAATAAACGAAGCGGAGCGCGCCGCGAACACAAGATCGCACGCGAGCGCGAAATTGGCGCCGGCGCCCGCCGCCACGCCGTTGACCGCGCCGATCACCGGCATCGGTAGGTCTTTGAGACTGAGGATCAGCGGGTTGTAATATTTTTCGAGCAACGCACCGAGATCCATTTCGCCTTCCGCCTTGACGTCGCGCGCGCCGAGGTCGGCGCCGGCGCAAAAGGCGCGGCCCGCGCCGGTGATCACCAAGGCACGCGCCTTGTCTTTCACCGTTTGCTTGAGCGCCGCGCGGATCTCCTTGTGCATGTCGATCGAAAAGGCGTTCAGCTTGTCCGGCCGATTGAGCGTCAACACCGCGACATCGTCGGTCAGCTCGAACAGAATGGTTTCGAAGCTCATGGCCTAACGTCCCTTGAATTCCGGTTGGCGCTTTTCCAAGAACGCGGCGGTGCCCTCTTCCTTATCGTCGGTCGCAAACAGTGCCTGAATCGCCTGGCGTTCGAAATCGAGCCCCGCCTCCATGGTCGTGTCGAAGGATTTGAGCACCGCGGCCTTCGCCGCCTGCACCGCGATCGGCGCCTTGGACGCGATGGTCCGTGCCATATCAAGCGCTTTGCGCAAGGTTAGCTCCGGCGGCACGACGTCGGACACCAAGCCGGCGCGCAGCGCCGTTTCCGCGTCGATCATCTCGCCGGTCAGGATCAGCTTCATGGCCAGCGACTTGCCGACCGCGCGAATAAGCCGCTGGGTCCCGCCCGCCCCCGGAATGATTCCGAGGTTGATTTCAGGCTGACCGAATTTCGCGTTGGCGCCCGCTACGATGATGTCGCACACCATCGCCAGTTCGCAGCCGCCGCCCAAAGCGTAACCGTTGACCGCCGCGATAATGGGTTTCGGAAACCGGCGAAACGCGTCGTAGGTCAGCATCCGCGTGTCGCTCAA
>JANQOH010000068.1 GCA_028289725.1 Alphaproteobacteria bacterium | reverse complement strand
TACCTGTCGCCGTTCGCCGTTTGCCACACGCCGTCGAAGGCGCGCTGCCCAGTTACGAAACCGAACAAAGTGCCGGCGTGGACCTCACCGCCGCGGTGGAAACGCCGGTCGATATCGCGCCCGGATCACGTGTGCTCGTGCCGACGGGCCTCGCCATCGCGCTGCCCCCCGGTTATGAAGCGCAGGTGCGGCCGCGCTCGGGCCTCGCGCTGCGGAACGGTATCACCTTGGTCAACACACCCGGCACCATCGACGCGGACTATCGCGGTGAGATCGGCGTGATTCTAATCAATCATGGCCAAGATCCATTCACCGTGACCCGCGGCATGCGCATCGCACAAATGGTCGTGGCGCCCGTGCGTCGCCTCGCGTGGCGCGAGACGGATAAATTGCCGGAGACCGCACGCGGAGACGGCGGCTTCGGCTCGACGGGCACCGGGTGATCGCCCAGTCAGCCACATCGCACTTTCAGGAAGGGCAAGAACCAAAATGAGCACAACTGACATCGAAACCCGCGGTCACATCTACGACAACTTCACGCAGACCATGGGCAACACGCCCCTAGTGCGGCTCAGCAAGCTCAAGGATGCCACCGGCTGCCAGGCCGATTTGATCGGCAAGCTCGAATTTTTCAATCCGCTGGCATCGGTGAAAGACCGGATCGGTGTGGCGATGATCGAGGCTTTGGAACGCGACGGCCGCATCAAGCCGGGCGATACCTTGGTCGAGCCGACCTCGGGCAATACGGGCATTGCCTTGGCCTTCGTCGCGGCCTCGAAAGGGTACCGGCTGATCTTGACCATGCCGGAGACCATGTCGATCGAGCGCCGGCGCATGCTGCGTTTTCTCGGCGCCGAGATTGTCCTGACCGAAGGGCCAAAGGGCATGAAAGGGGCGATCGCCAAAGCCCATGAATTGCTGGAGGAGATTCCGGGGTCGGTGATGCCGCAGCAGTTCGAAAACCCCGCAAACCCGGACGTACACCGGCGCACAACCGCCGAAGAAATTTGGCGCGACACCGACGGGGCGGTCGACGCGATTGTCAGCGGCATCGGCACAGGCGGCACGATTACCGGCTGCGGCGATGTGCTGAAAGCGCGCAAATCATCGCTGAAAATGATTGCGGTCGAGCCCACCGACAGCCCGGTTCTGTCCGGCGGCGACCCCGGGCCCCACAAGATTCAAGGCATCGGTGCCGGATTCATCCCCGACATTCTGGATACCGACGTGATCGATGAAATTGTTCAAGTGAGCAATGACGATGCCATGGCGATGTCACGCAAGGTCGCGCCGTTGGAGGGCCTGCCGGTGGGGATCTCCTCGGGCGCCGCGCTTCACGCGGCGATCCAAGTAGGCAGCCGGGACGAGATGGCCGGCAAGATGCTGATCGTCATTATTCCGTCCTTCGCGGAACGCTATCTATCAACCGCCCTGTTCGAGGGTTTCGACGACTAGCGTCGAATTCGGTAGTCTCTGGGCATGGATTTCACGGACGATCAGGTCGAACGCTACGCACGCCACATTCTGCTTCCCGAAGTGGGCGGCGAAGGCCAAGCGAAATTGTTGGAATCCCGCGTTCTCGTGGTGGGTGCGGGCGGACTGGGCTCGCCGCTTATTCTTTATCTGGCAGCGGCGGGCGTCGGAACCATCGGCGTCGTCGACGATGACGCCGTCGATTTGTCGAACCTTCAACGCCAGATCGTGCACGAGACCAGCCGCATCGGTGTCGCCAAGGTGGAGAGCGCACGGGAAACAGCGGCTCGGATCAATCCCGAAGTGGCTGTCGTGCCCCATCGGACGCGGCTGACGGTGGACAATGTGCATGCGCTGATCGGCGATTACGACCTGGTGATCGACGGCAGCGACAATTTCGATACCCGCTTTTTGGTCAACGATGCCTGCTACTTCGCGGGCAAGACGTTGGTGTCCGGCGCGGTCCTGCGCTTCGAAGGCCAGGTCGCGACGTTCAAGGCCCATTTGGGCGAGGGCCACCCGTGTTATCGCTGCATCTTTCCGACGCCGCCGCCGCCGGGCTTGATTCCGACTTGCTCGGAGGCCGGTGTGCTCGGTGCGCTGACGGGCGTTGTCGGGTCAATCCAAGCCGTCGAAGTGATTAAGGAATTGCTCGGCACGGGCGAAAGCCTGTCCGGCAACTTGCTGATCTACGATGGACTTGGCACGACTTTCCGCAAGGTGAAGGTGCGGCCTGACCCCGCCTGCCCATTGTGCGGGCCCGAGGCGACAATTCACGACCTTTCGCAACACGCCGCATAACGCACCGGTATGGCACGGCCCGACAAACTCTCGGTGATCGCCTTCACCGGGACATTCGAGAAAGTCCATTATGCGCTCGCGACGGCCGCGGCCGCGGCGGCCATCGATATACCCGTTACATTGTTTTTCACGATGGAAGCGACGCGGGCGCTCGAAGCTACAGGTTCCGAAGGCCAGCCTGGTTGGCACGCTTTGGCCGTCGAACGGAAAGGCGTTTCGAATGCGGCGGCGCTCGACGCCACGAACGTTGAACGGGGCGTCGCCGGCTTCGAAGAACTGCTCGAAGCCTGCGTTTCGCTCGACGTTCGATTTCTGGTATGCGAAATGGGCCTCGCCGCGATCGACTTGGATCGGGGCAAACTGCGCGACGATATGACGGTGGAAATTGGCGGGCTCGTGACTTTCTTGAACGACGCCTCGGCGGACGGTTCGAGCCTTTTCATATAGGCATGCCGCGTCCGAATTGAGGACGCCGCCCACTGCTATGCCATGCTGGCGATCACCCGGTCCGGCGGCGAATGGCCGTCAACGAATGTTTTGATGTTAATCAGGACTTTCTCGCCCATATCGATCCGGCCCTCGATGGTGGCCGAGCCCATATGCGGCAGCAGGACAACGTTCTCAAGCTCCAGGAGCTTGGGATTGATCGCCGGCTCGTGCTCGAAGACATCGAGACCAGCGCCCGCGATTTTGTGATCGCGCAACATCCGCGTCAGCGCCACTTCATCGATCACCTCGCCGCGCGACGTGTTGACGATGTAAGCGTGCGGTTGAAGCAGTTCGAGCCGTCGCGCCGACAGAAGATGAAACGTCGCCGGCGTGTGCGGGCAATTGACCGAGATGATGTCCATGCGCGCCAGCATCTGGTCGAGGCTCTCCCAATAGGTCGCCTCGAGTTCCTGCTCCAGTGACTCCGGCACGCGTCGCCGGTTGTGATAATGGACCGAGAGACCGAAGCCACGCGCCCGTCGCGCCACAGCGGTGCCGATCCGGCCCATGCCGATAATGCCGAGACGCTTTCCCCAAATACGATGGCCGAGCATCGAGGTCGGTCCCCAGCCGGCCCAATCCCCGGAACGCACCAGGCGTTCGCCTTCCGCGAGCCGCCTCGGCACGGCCAATATGAGCGCCATGGTCATGTCCGCCGTGTCCTCGGTCAGCACGCCGGGGGTATTGGTGACCGTGATGCCGCGTGTCCGTGCGCTCGCCAGATCGATGTGATCGACACCCGCGCCAAAACTCGCAATCAAGCGCAAATTCTCGCCGGACTGGCTGAGGATGCGGGCGTCGATGCGGTCGGTCACAGTCGGTACCAGGACATCCGCCGTCTTCACCGCT
The DNA here is from genome assembly GCA_028289725.1 of Alphaproteobacteria bacterium. Taxonomy (GTDB): domain Bacteria; phylum Pseudomonadota; class Alphaproteobacteria; order UBA7887; family UBA7887; genus JAKZSU01. The sequence continues at coordinate 817 of JANQOH010000068.1, read as the reverse complement.
TCGGCCAACTGCTCGGCGGACATCGCGGTGTCGTCGTCATTCAACCGCGTGTCGAACAGCTCCATCATTCGGGTCTCAATCGCTTCTGGGAGCTTGCGAGTGACAATTACGGTCGGCTTTTTTCGGGCCATGCTCACGGCTTTGGCTTGAGGGAAGGACGCGCTTGTTTATCAAACCTTCCACGGATTACCAAAGGTCATTGGCGGCAAATTGGCTCTCATTCGATGCGGCCGGCCCCCGAAGAGCGACATCTTCGGTCACACCTGATTCTCACGCGAAAACCCCAGAGAAGGTCGCGCGTCGCGGCGCAATATTCCGTCGCGGCGAAAAAAGTAAAAAAAATCCTAATTTGGCGGCGTAATCAGCCGCTAACCACTCGTCACCACTGGCTTAGCCGCTATATGAAACCGGGGGCAGAACGCCCCTGGGGGAGGAATTCCGCGTCCTGCAATGGCTTTGCGCGTCTTCATTTCATTTGTCATTTTGGTGTGCTTTGCGCCGCTCGCCCATGCAGGGGACAAGGGCGCCAGCGGACTCGCCTTGCCGCGATTTGTGAGCTTGGCCGCCGATGAAGTGAATCTTCGGACCGGACCTGGTTTTCGATATCCGATCGCTTGGGTGTTCGTGCGCGCGGCCATGCCGGTCGAGATTGTCGGTGAGTTCGACGATTGGCGACGCGTCCGTGATCACGATGGCGCCGAGGGCTGGGTCCACAGAGCGATGTTGTCGGGCGAACGGACTGTTTTGGTCACCGGAAGCGAGCGGACAATACATCGCGAGCCGCGCGCGGATGCGCCATTGGTCGCGCGCGCGCAAC